>RXJA01000450.1 GCA_003963455.1 Hyphomicrobiales bacterium | reverse complement strand
AAGCCGCCGCGGAAGCGGCGCTCAGAAACTTGGATGCTGCCTTCATCGGGCTTTTGTACCTTTTTCTCGTAGTCCCCACGGCGAGAAAACCGGACGTGCGGTATTTTCCCTTACCGTATTAACCGGATTTTCCCTACACGCAAGGCTTCCGGTTAATTTGTATTTACTTAACCGTACCGCGTGGCTTTCGCGTCACGCATATCCCCACGCATGGTAAACGGCATCTCAATGCGACCAGGGCTGAAGCCAAATTTCTTCATGATTTCAGCACCCAAACAGATCATTCCAAAAAACGAAGCCCATAAATCCGAGCACCAGGAACAGCCCGGTCCGATAGGCCATCTCCATCATCCGCTCCGAAACGGGCCGCCTTATGACGGCCTCCACGCCGTAGAACAACAGGTGGCCGCCGTCGAGAGGGGGAATCGGCAGAAGATTGAGAAATCCTATTCCCACTGACAGAAATGCAACAAGCTGTACCAGCCACTCGAAGCCGAGCTTGGCCGCCTGTCCCGACATCTTCGCGATCTTGATCGGACCGCCGAGCTGGCATTTGTCCTCGCGCCCAAGCGCAAAGCGCTGCAGGAACTGGCCTGTGCGCTCGATCACGTGTCCGGTTTCCTCGACCGCCGCCACCACGGCGCCGGCCGGCGTATAGGAGATCAGGCGTGGCTGGCCGACCTCGGCATTATTGACGACGCCGATCACCGCGACCTTGACCTTATTGCCCAGCGCATCCTGTTGCTCCATGGGCTCCGGCGTCGCCGTCAAGGCGATTTCCTTGCCGCCCCGCAGCATCGTGAAGGTGATGGCGTCGCCTGCCCGGCCTGAAACCAGGCGCTGCACATCGGCGAAGGTCTCCACCTTGTTGCCGTCGACTTTGACGAATCGGTCGCCTGGCAGGATTCCAGCTTTTTCCGCCGGGCTGCCCGCCGTGACCTCGGCCACCATGGGCTCCAGGACCGGACGGCCATAGAGCGAAAACAGCACCGCGAACACGGCAATAGTCAGCAGGAAATTGAACAGCGGCCCTGCAACGACGGTCGCGGCCCGTTTCCAGATGGGTTGCGTGTGGAAGGCGACCTTGCGCTCGGCTTCGCTCAGTGATTCGATCTCTTCGGTGCTCGGCTGGCTCGATGTCGCATTCATGTCGCCAACGAATTTGACATAACCTCCAAGCGGAATGGCGCAAAGCTTCCAGCGCGTCCCGTGGCGGTCGTAGAAGCCGAAGAGTTCTGGGCCGAAGCCGATGGAAAAGGCCTTCACGCCGATGCCGCACCAGCGGCCGATGAGATAGTGGCCCATCTCGTGTACGAAGACGACCACGGTCAGCACGAACAGAAACGGCACAAGAGTGCCAAGGACGAAGCCTTGTGTGCTGAAGACCGCGTGAAAGATATCGTTCAAGTCATGCCCTCAAATTCGCCCGCACGCAACATTCCGCCGCGACTGTGGCAGCAATCCGGGCGAATCCGTGGCGCGTGCCGTTTTCGCCTTACCGCGTTCAGTTCGGAAACAGCCCCAGTGCCGGATGCTCGGCGCCCGCCGCGACCCAGCCGATGACGTACAGTGCCAACGCGGCCGCGACAAGCCCGTCCACCCTGTCCATGACGCCGCCATGGCCGGGAATGAGGTTGCTCGAATCCTTGGCGCCGTGCCGGCGCTTGACCCACGATTCGAACAGGTCGCCGACCTGCGAAACGATCGAGAGCGCCAGCGCGACAAGACCAAGTTGGACGAGATTGCCGGCGCCGGCCGCAATTGCCAGCAGCAGCCCCGCGATTAGGCCGCCAGCCGCGCCGCCCAACGCGCCGCTCTGCGTCTTGCCCGGCGAGATCGACGGCGCAAGCTTCGGGCCGCCGACCGCGCGGCCGACGAAATAGGCCGCGATATCGGTTGCCCAGACCACGGCGAACAGGAAGAGAATCGCAACCAGGCCGGAATGGTTGCCATCGCGCAGATAGGCGAGCGAAAAGCCGGAAAGAGCCGCATAAGCCAATCCGGACGCTTCCCACTGCGCGGTACCCCTGATGCGCGCCGCGATGGCGGCGACCGCCGCTAGGATCGCGATCAGGACCAGCAGCCACAAGGCAGGCAGGCCGGCAATCAGCGCGCCGATGAAGACCAGAATCAGCGCCTCCGGCAGGAAGCCGAACGCCGCGCCGGTCCCAAGGCGCGCCATGCGCGTCCATTCATAGAAGATCAGCGCCGTGATTGCCGCGCAGAACAAACGGAACGGCAATCCGCCGAACCAGGTGACCGCAAGCGTCACGGCCGCCATCACGATTGCCGAGATGACGCGCTGCTGGAGGTTGCTCATGCGTGGCGGCGCCTAAAGCGCCACATCGCGGGCGGCAAGCCCGCCGAAACGTCGTTCGCGGCCGGCGAAGTCGCGCAAGGCATCGGCCAGGTGTTCCCGGCTGAAGTCCGGCCAGTAGCAAGGCAGGAAGACGAGCTCGCTATAGGCGGCCTGCCACAGGAGGAAGTTCGACAGCCTGAGCTCGCCGCTGGTCCGGATCACCAGTTCGGGATCGGGAATACCCTTTGTGTCGAGCGAGGCGGCAAAGCTTTCCGCCGTGATCGCGTCGCTGGCCATGTCGCCGCGCGCGACGGCCTCCGCCAGCTTGCGGGCGGTGCGCACGATCTCGTCGCGGCCGCCATAGTTGAAGGCGATGACGAGGGTCAACGCCTCATTGCCGGCGGTCAGCGATTCGGCCTCCTGCAGCAGGCCCCTGATGTCGGGCTGCAGTCCCTCTTTGTCGCCGATCACCCTCACCCGCACGCCGTTCTGATGCAGTTCGGCAAGATCGCGCCGGATGAACAGCTTCAACAGGCCCATGAGGTCGCTGACCTCGGATTTCGGCCGCGACCAGTTCTCCGAGGAAAAGGCGTAGACGGTCAGATAGGAGATGCCGAGCTCCGGCGCCGCGCGGACTGTCTTGCGCAGGGCCTCCACGCCCGCGCGGTGGCCGGCAAGCCGCGGCAGGCCGCGCGCCTTGGCCCAGCGTCCGTTTCCATCCATGATGATCGCGACATGCGCGGGCGTTGCCATTGTCTCGCTTTCGAGCCGGAAAACCCGACCCTAAACCTGCATGATTTCAGCTTCCTTATCGGAAAGCAGGTGATCGATCGTGCTGATCATTTCGTCGGTCAGCTTCTGCACCTGGTCGGACCGCTTGCGCTGATCGTCCTCGCCGATGGTGCCGTCCTTCTCGGCCTTCTTCAGGAAATCCATGCCGTCGCGGCGAACATGGCGGACCGCGACGCGCGCGTTTTCGGCGTAACCATGCGAGATCTTGACCAGTTCCTTGCGGCGCTGCTCGTTGAGCTCGGGCAGCGGAATCCTCAGATTGGTGCCGTCGACGATCGGATTGAAGCCGAGATTGGCTTCGCGGATGGCGCGGTCGACGGCGCTGACCATCGACTTGTCCCAGACCGACACCGAAATCATGCGCGGCTCCGGCACCGTCACATTGGCCACCTGGTTGATCGGCATCGTCGTGCCGTAGGCCTGGACGTGGACGGCATCGAGCAGGTTGCTGGAGGCGCGGCCGGTGCGCAGCGAGGCCAGATCGTGCTTGAAGGCCGCGATCGCCCCGTCCATGCGCCGTTTGAGGTCTTCGTACTCGCCACTCATGGTCATCTCCTCGACCCGTTCTCCGGGTTCACTGCTTGTGTCGTCGTCCCGTAGCCGTTTAACGGATCCCGGCCCGGATCATTTGTCCGCGACGACCGTGCAATGGCCGCCACCCCTCAGAATATCGCCGAAACCACCTTTTTCGTGGATCGAATAGACGATTATCGGAATGTTGTTTTCGCGCGCAAGTGCAATCGCGGCCGTGTCCATGATTGCAAGCCCGCGTTTGATGACTTCCGCATGGCTGATGCGGTCGAAACGGATAGCGTTCGGGTCCTTCTTGGGGTCGGCCGAATAGACACCGTCGACCTGCGTGCCCTTGAACAGCGCATCAGCGCCGATCTCGGCGGCGCGAAGGGCGGCGGCCGAATCGGTGGTGAAGAACGGATTGCCGGTGCCGCCGGCGAAGATGACCACCTTGCCCTGGTTCATATAGGCAGTCGCCTGGCGCTGCGAAAAGCTCTCGCAAAGTTCCGGCATGGCGATCGCCGAAAGCACGACGGCGTCGACGCCGATCTTGTTGAGCGAGGTGCGCAGCGCCAGCGAGTTGATGACGGTGGCGAGCATGCCCATGTGATCGCCGGTGACGCGGTCGCCACCCTTCGAGGCCACGGCGACGCCGCGGAAGATGTTGCCGCCGCCGATTACGACACCCACCTCCACGCCCAGTGCGCGCGCCTCGGCGATGTCGGCGGCGATGCGGTCGACCACCGAGACGTCGATGCCGAAATGCTGCTCGCCCATCAACGCTTCGCCGGAAGCTTTCAGCACGACACGTCGATAGAGGGGCTTCACTGTCATTCTGGATCCTCGAATATCTCGGCGCGGCAATTCTGGAGGCGAAACCGCCCCCGCTTCATCCGGCGATGCTGTCATGACGGGTTGACCCGATACACGAAGGGCGCGGCGATGTCACGCCGCGCCCTCGTGCAAAATCCCAGGCTTTTCCGGTCAGTTGCCGCCGTTTGATCAGTTGCCGTCTTTCGATCAGTTACTTGAGATGCTGACCGCCTCACCTTCGATCATCAGCGGAGGCGAGTAACTGGCCGGCTTGTCGCCGGTTACGGCGCCGCCGGTCACACGGACCTGTATCTCGGAACCGAAATAGGAATGCGGGAACGGAGCCGGCGTGGCGCTGACCTTTTCCAGCCGCGCGCGAAGCGCAGCGGGAATCGAAAAGTCGAGCGCGCCAAGATTATCCTCAAGCTGCGCAAGCTTCGTCGCTCCAAGGATGACCGAAGCGATGCCGGGCTGCGTCGCCGCCCAGTTGAGCGCCACCTGCGCCATGCTGCGCCCGAGCTCGCCCGCCACTTTCTCGAGTTCCGCCACGATCGCCCAGTTACGGTCGCTGAACTTCCGGAAGCCGGGATGCGTGGTGTTGCGGAAACCGTCGAGCCTCCCGGCTTTGCCGGCCTGCGTCGGCTTGTATTTGCCGCTGAGCAGGCCGCTGGCCAAAGGACTCCACACCATGATGCCGGCGCCGTGACGGATGGCGAAAGGCACGTATTCATGTTCGATGGCGCGCTCGGCCAACGAGTATTCGAGCTGCAGCGCCGAGATCGGCTCGTAGCCACGCAGCTCGGCGATCGCCTGGGCGCGGCCGGCATACCAGGCCGGCACGTCGGACAGGCCGATATGGCGCAGCTTGCCCACGCGAACGAGGTCGTCCAGCGTGCGCAGCACTTCCTCAGCCGGGGTGATCCGGTCCCAGACATGCAACAGGTAGAGGTCGATATAGTCGGTCCCGAGCCGCTTCAGCGAGGCTTCCACGGCCCGCATGATGTTCTTGCGGCCGTTGCCGCCGGCATTGGGGTTGCCCGGTTCCGAGTTGAAGGTGAATTTGGTGGCGATCACCGACCTGTCGCGCAAGCCGCGCTCGGCGACGAACTCGCCGAGCCAGGTCTCGGCTGTGCCACCGGTATAGAGGTCGGCCGTGTCGAAGAAATTGCCGCCCGCTTCGACATAGGCGTCGAACATCGCGCGCGCAGTCTCGCGGTCGGCGCCCCAGCCCCATTCGGTGCCGAAGGTCATGGTGCCGAGCGCCAGCCGGCTGACGCGCAGCCCGCTGTTGCCCAACGTGTAATAGGTCATGCTCATGATGGTTCTTCCGATCCTGAACTGATTTGCCGCCGGTTACTGGCCCGGTTCCTGCCCAGGCGTCGCCTTGACCCAGGCATTGCCGCGCTCATGCGTCATGCGGAAGGTGAAACCATCGACCTTCCAGCCGGCGGCCGAGCGCGTCAGATGGTGCTCGTAGGTGCCCCAGACTTCCCAGAGCGGTTCGCCATTGCCTTCCATCCGGTTCCAGGCATAGCCGTTGGAACGAACGGTCGCGGCCCCAGCTTCAAGCTCGACCTGATGGTTGGTGCGCAGATGCAGGCTGGTCTTGCTGCCCTTGAGGTTGGCCGCCCAGGCGCCGATCAGGTCGTCGGACGCGATGTTGGCCGCGGGCTGCCCGGACAGGCTGCTGAAATCGGCGATGACGCGCTCGGCGAAATAGCTGCGCGCCAGCCTCCAGTCCTGCGCGTCAACCGCGCGGTCTATGGCGTCGGCGATGCGGATCACCGCGCGCTCGTCGGCAAGCGTCTGCCAGACGGCCGGCTCGGCACCACCGGCGTCGACCGGCGCCAGTGCCATGCCTGCTGCAAAAGTTACATGTCTCAACGCGTTCATTTCGTCTCTCCTTGGGCATCTGACCGCCGTTGTGTTGACGACAATGTGGACCGGCCCAAAGGCATCGATAAGATTGCATTGTTCGCAAAGACTATGCGATATCATTCATGAATGGATCGCGATCTGCTGACACACCTGCCGGTTATCGTGGCCGTGGCGCGGCGCGGCGGCTTTGCGCTTGCGGCCGCCGAGCTCGGCATGAGCCCGTCTGCCGTCAGCCATGCGGTGCGGCTGGTGGAAGAGCGCGTCGGCCAGCCGCTCTTTGCCCGCACGACGCGCAGCGTCTCGCTGACGGAAGCCGGCAAGGCGCTGGTAGAGACGGCTGCCCCAGCGCTCCAGGACATTGCCGAGCGGATGGACCGCATCCGTGGCATCAAGGGCAGGCCTTCCGGCCTGCTCAGGATCAACGCCTCCAACATAGCGATCCCCCTGGCGGTGACGCCGGTGGTCGCGGCCATGGCCGAACGCTATCCCGATGTGACGGTCGAGATCGTCGCCGACCAGGGACTTATCGACATCGTCGGCGAAGGTTTTGACGCCGGCATCCGGCTTGGCGAGATGATCGCGCAGGACATGGTGACCGTCAGGATGACGCCGCCGTTCAAAGCCGTGATCGTCGCCTCGCCCACCTATATCGGAAAGCACAGCCGTCCGCGCGACGTGGCCGATCTCGCCAACCATAACTGCATCGGCTACCGGCTTGTCCGGTCCGGCGCGCTCTACCGCTGGGACCTGAACGACAACGGCAAGGATGTCGTTGTCGAAACGCGCGGCACGGCCGTTGTCACGGATTCGCTCGGCGCCACCGACCTAGCGCTGGCCGGCGTCGGGCTCGCCTACGTCTTCGAGCCGCTGGTGCGCGCCGACCTTGCCGCCGGTCGGCTCGTGCAGATCCTGCCGCAGACGGCGATCGAGGAGCCCGGCCTCTTCCTTTACTTCCCGCGCCGCGCGTCGATGGCGCCGAAGCTCAGGGCCTTTATCGACACCGCACAAGAAATCGGCCGGGCATCCATACGGACACCCGGCCGAGTTGCCTGAGCTCGTGAGCTCTTCACCTTAGGGAAACGCGATGCGCTCCCTTTGGATCAGAGCTATTTCTTGACCGCGGCCGCGACTTCCGCCGCGAAATCGGTCGTTTCCTTCTCGATGCCCTCGCCCAGCGCGTAACGCAGATAGGCGGTGATCTTCGCCGGAGCGCCGATCTCCTTCTCGGCATCCTTCAGCGCCTTCTCGACGGTGATGTCGGGATTGAGCACGAAGGCCTGCTTCAAAAGCACGACCTCTTCATAGAACTTGCGCAGGCGGCCCTCGACCATCTTCTCGATGATGGCTTCCGGCTTGCCGGACTGGCGCGCCTGGTCGGAGAAGATCGCCTTCTCACGCTCGACCAGCGCCGGATCGACTTCCTCGGCGCTCAGCGCGACCGGGTTGCTGGCGGCGACATGCATCGCGACCTGGCGGGCAAAGGCGTTGGCCGCATGCTCGTTGCCGGTGGTCTCGATCGCGACCAGCACGCCGAGCTTGCCGAGGCCGTCGGCAACCGCGTTGTGGACATAGGTCGCCACCGCGCCATGCGGCACGGTGAGCTTCGCCGAACGGCGGAAGTTGATGTTCTCGCCGATGGTGCCGACCGCGTCCTTGACGGTCTCGGTGACCGTCTTGTCGGAGCCCGGATACTTCGCCGCGGCGACAGCCTCGGTCGCGCCAAAGGCGAGCGCGACCTTGGCGATGTTGCGCACCAGTTCCTGGAACTGCTCGTTGCGGGCGACGAAGTCGGTCTCGGAATTGACCTCGACAATGGCCGCTTCACGCACGCCGGCGTCGACGCCGATCAGGCCCTCGGCGGCGGTGCGCCCTGCCTTCTTGTCGGCCTTCGAGATGCCCTTCTTGCGCAGCCAGTCGACGGCAGCTTCCATGTCGCCGTTGGTCTCGTTCAACGCCGCCTTGCAGTCCATCATGCCCGCGCCGGTCAAGTCGCGGAGTTCTTTGACCTGTGCAGCCGAAATCGTCATTGTCGCCTCTTTGTCTCAAATGCGCCGACGCACCAACCGGGACTCGGGTGATGCGCTCGGCAAAAGCGCTTTAGCGCGCCAACTTATTGGAAAGATGA
>RXJA01000442.1 GCA_003963455.1 Hyphomicrobiales bacterium | reverse complement strand
ACGTTCCGGCCTGCCGGCCAAGACCATCCGCTACTATGAGGAGATCGGCCTGATCCGTCCGGCGCGGGCCGGGAACGGCTATCGCGACTACTCCAGCGACGACATCCACCGGCTCGCCTTCCTGCGCCGCGCGCGCAATCTCGGCTTCTCAATCGACGATTGCAGGCAGCTTATGGCGCTCTATCAGGACCGCGGCCGCGCCAGCCACGACGTGCGCGAGATCGCCGCCGCCCATGTCAGGGCGATCGAGGAGAAGGTGCGCGAACTGCAGTCGATGCGCTCGACGCTGCAAAAGCTGATCCATGCCTGCCACGGCGACGACCGGCCGGACTGCCCGATCCTGGACGACATGGCGGGCGCGGCGGATCAGGTGCCCGCCTGACGGGACCAGCCCGCGACGCCGCCTCAACTGTGGGTTTTTAGGCCATTGCGGACGGAAAACCGCTGCGCAGTTTTCCTCGAATTGCTTTAGCCGCCGCGATATTGCGTGGGCGAGGCGCCGAACCGGACCCGGAACCGCCGGTTGAAGTAGGACACGTCGTTGAACCCGGCGGCCAAAGCGATGTCGCTCACCTTCGTGGCGTCGTTGCGGATGTCCGACAGCATGGCGCAGGCCTTCTGCAGCCGCAGTTCCAGGACACGCTCGGCAAAAGTGCGGCCGCTCTCTTGCAGAAGCGTATTGAGATACCGGCGCGAAAGCCCCACCGCGCGCGCCACCATCTCCGTCGACAGCGCCGGGTCGGCGAAACGCGCCTCGATCACCGCCACAGCCTCGCGCAGCCGCGCCGCGCGCAGCCCGCGGCCGATCGCGATTTCCGCGGCATCGCCTTTGGCCCCAAGCGCCAGCACGATCAGATCGGCCAGAGACTCTCCAGCCTGGCGCGAGAGCGCCGGCGCCGCTTCCAACTCCTCGGATTGCAGCAGGAAGTCGATCGTGCGCTCCAGATGTCGGACAGCGGGATTTGCCGGGTCGAGCCGCGTCACCGGACGATCGTCGGCATGCGGCGCCTGCCTGAGCAGCAAGGCGCGGGGGATGGAGGCCAGAACCCAGGACGTCACGCCATCGGTGAAACTGCGGCAGGGCTGGGCAACGTTGTAGGCGATGCCGTCGCCGTGTTGCAGCGACAGATCGCGATCGGCGACCGACCAGACCTGCGGCCTGGGGCTGCGGTAGAATCCCACGAAGATATCGTCGCGGTCGTTGGCGACGTGCCGGCGCGTGCGCACATAGTATTCGGTGGTGGTCTCGAACAGGCCGACGCGAAGGTCGCCGACGAACCGCATCTTCGTCGCCGTCGCGAACCGCTTGTCCTCGGCATGCCTGATCTCGGCCGCGCCAAGCTGTTCCATCCACATGTCGCGCCAGAGGCGAAAGCGATCCTTGTCGCTCAGATGCGCTGGCAGGCTGTCGGACGAAAAATCGATCTTCTGCATCGGCGGAAATCTGTTGCTTCGTCCACAGCCTAGCACGGCTGTCCCGGCGCGGATCGGCCAAAAAGGAGCAATCGCGCTCCCCAGTCCAATTCCTGAGCCACCCGGTCCAAGCCGCGATCATTTGCATCGCCATTCGTTGCAGCGGCGCCACATCCCTGGCCGATTTCAAACGGCGCCCGCCCATCCAATGCCGGAGCCCGCCCGTCCAAGACGATGGCGGCGAAATCGGCCATGGCTGCGCGGAGAAGAAAAATTCGAGGACTTTGCATGAGACTTTTGCCAGCAACCGGTATCGTGATCGCAAGCCTGCTGCCGCCAGCGGCATCGGCAGCCGACATAAACGCCGGGGGACAAGCGTCGGCCCGGGACTGGAGCGGGTTCTATCTTTCGGCCGGCGGCGGGTTCGGCTGGTGGAACGCCGACCAATACACGGATTTCGGGGGCATTCCCGCGCCCGGACCGTCCGTGGGCACCAGCGGCAGCGGCGGCTTCGCCACGGTGGGCGGCGGCTTCGACTGGCAATTCGCCCCCTCCTGGGTGGCCGGCGCCTTTGCCGACGTCCAGTTCGGCGACATCAGGGGCACGATCAAGGCACCCTTCGAGCACTATTCCGGCACCACCAGCAACAGGCTCAATTATGCCGCGGGGCTTCGCCTCGGCATGCTGGCGACGCCGGACGTGCTGATCTACGCCGATGGCGGCTACAGCCACGCCGAGTTCACCGGATCCGGCCTCGACCCGACCCCGCTCGTGCCGCTGAGCGTCGCCGGACAACATTATGACGGCTGGTTCGTGGGCGGCGGCGTCGAGAACACGCTCGACTTCACGGGCATCTCCTCGCCGGGCTGGTCCATGAAGACCGAATACCGCTTTGCCGACTACGGCCGCAGAGGCGCCGGCATGTATGTCGCCGCCACCGGCGCGCCCGACAACGCCATCGCCTTCAAGCCGACCGTGCAGACGCTTTCGTTCTCGCTGGTCTACCGGTTCAACGAGGCGGGAAGCACCCGCTTCTGAGACCGCGTCAGCGCTTCCAGAAATCGCGATGCGGTGCGATCAACTCGTCCGCGATTTCGGGGAAGGGGCCGAAGACATCGATCTTCTTCTGGCCGGAGCCGAGCACGGTGCGCGAAGAGAGGCTCATCGTCGGATTCTCCGCGTGATCCCCGGTCAGCGCCAGGAGGCTGGCTTCCTCAACCCCGTAGACCAGCCGCCCGATATTCGCCCAATACATCGTGCCGGCGCACATCGCGCAGGGCTCGAAAGTCGAGACGAGCGTGCATTGCCACAGGAACTCCGGCTCGTAAGCCGACGCCGCGCGCCGGGCGAGTTCAGTCTCGGCATGGCGCACCGTGTCGAGATTGCCCTGCCGCATCAGAACACGATCGTCAGGCCCGACCAGCACGCAACCGAACGGATGATGCCCATGTGCCGCCGCCTCGCGCGCGACGGCGTCGGCGGAGCGGAGATGGGCGAGCATCTGATCGCGGGTCATGGCAGAAGCCCTCACGCCGACATCCCTGATGAGCTCTCTGAGCCGAGATTGCTGTCAAGGGGCATGATTAGCAAGGGCTAACCTTCACCTGAACGGTTCCTGACGACTTTATGCCTTCGGTTTGCAAAGTACATATTCGCCCCATAAAGGCGATTATATATTTGACAGACCCAATTCGATATACGATAACGAATCCAAGGAGTTATCGCTATGTCCGTTCTGTCCCGCCCCTACTTCCACGATGAAGCCGCCGCATTCGAGCATGTCGAGGGCATGCTGTGGCCGCAGGGTCCGGTTTGCTTCCATTGCGGTTCGATGGAAAAGCACTACGCCTTGAAGGGCGGTCGCACGAAGCCTTCGAAGAAGAACCCGCACGGCATCGAAATCCACGGCCTCTACAAGTGCTCGGATTGCCGCAAGAAGTTCACCGTTCGCATGGGCACGATCTTCGAGGAGTCCAAACTCCCGCTGCACATCTGGCTTCAGGCTTTGCACGCCATGTGCGCCAGCAAGAAGGGCGTTTCGGCGCATCAACTGCACCGCGCTTTGGAGATCACCTACAAGTCCGCGTGGTTCCTCTGCCATCGCATCCGCGAAGCCATGCGCTCGGATGACTTCACGCCCATGGGCGGCGCTGGCAAGACCGTGGAAGTGGATGAGACCTACATTGGCCGTCTCGCCGGTACGCCTGTGAAGAAGGGCGGCAGCGCTCACAAGAACACGGTCGTTACGCTGGTCGAGCGCGGCGGCAACGCCCGTTCGTTCCATGTCGATGCCGCCCGTATGGGCAATGTCATGCCTATCGTTCGTGCCAACATCGCCAAGGAAAGCGCGTTGATGACCGACGAGAGCGGCATCTATCGCCGCGCCGGCCAGGATTTCGCCTCGCATGAATTCGTCACGCATTTCCAAGGACGAATACGTTCGCGGCAATATCCACACCAACACGATTGAAGGCTATTTCTCGATCTTCAAGCGCGGCATGAAAGGCGTTTATCAGCATTGCGCCGAACACCATCTGCACCGCTATTTGGCCGAGTTCGACTTTCGCTACAGCAACCGCGTTGCCATGGGCATCGACGACAACGTTCGTTCGCTGATCGCCTTGAGGGGTGCCAAGGGGAAGCGGCTTACCTACCGACAGCCTTCTTGATGCGAAGAAAAATCACTACCGGAAGCCGGTACAGCTGACCCTCCCGCTTTGGAGCCCAAAGCGGCGGCGCAATCACTGAATGTCCCCCAAACACAGAGAAACCCGCCTTCGAGGCGGGTTCTCATTTATCCACCGATTGACATAATAACTTCTCCGTTAGCCCTTCGGAGCCTTAACTAGTTACCCTAAGAGTAGTTCCAAGCCGCAGGATTTACAAGAAAAAAGGTTTCCAGCTTCTCAACCATTTGGAATATGAGTTCGCCTAAACGTGCTCATATAGAACGATTTCTCCCGCCGCACGCTCGATTAGTGCGGCCCAAGGACGCAGCTTTCCATAGTTCGCTTTGGTCGGCAAAATTACGGTCGCGTTCTTCTCCTCTCTGCCGTGAGAGAGAGCATTTCGAATTTTCCTGGCCAGACTGCAAAAGCTTCGAAGGCCAGAATTTTGGAATTCATCCTTGCTCTGAACGTTGGCGACGAGTGGGGTCAGCTCGAAGCCGCCATCGAATGTCTCGGACTTCGAAAACGATTCGATGTTCACCTCGATTAGGCCCCACAGTATCTGCGGGTCCACGGCCTTTGTCACGACGCCCTCGAAGCGGGACCATTCGTCACTCTTCGATGATCGAACGGCGGCGAGTACGGCGTCTGCCGTTGACGCGATATCGTCCAGGGCATGCGGCATCATCAACGCTTTTCGGACCGCCAACTTGGGGCCGCTCTCCACGAAAAAGAAGGCTGCATGTTCGATAATCCGATACGCATACATAAACCGCCGTGAGGGTTCGGCAGCATGAGCGGCGCCCCAAAACTGCAGCAGATCTGGATCCAGCGACCTAGTGGCTATGGTTTGGGGAAATTGTCCGAAACGGTATCGCGTCGCTGCCACAGCGGGGCCTTTTGGTATCTGAGGCGGATGAATTAACACCATAGGGCTGAGATCGTCGTAGTATGACATGTAGAAGTTGAGGGTGGTTAGAAACTCCACCATGATGTCGTCCGAATATTCGAGACCTCGTATCCAGAAACAAGACGGGGTACCATATGGGCTGTCGTCTTGTTTTGCGCTCTCTCCAGCGTCTACGAACGAGCTGAATGATGCGATGTTCCGGTATCCGATATCAGACGGCCCGACCGGATGAAATTTCGTGGCGACACGAAGCAATTGCTCGCTGGCGGCACCGAACTCGCATTCGTAGGCGTTACCTGCGAATGAAAACGAGAACTTTCTACCGAAGACGCTCTGATTGTTCTTGTTCAGTTTGAAAGCCGTCCACAGAACCTCAAGGCTCTTTGAATCTCGGTGGTAGATAGCTGACAGACGCTCAGGAAGTATGAGGCCGTTTATGATATCGATAGTCGCGTCTGCATCTTTGTCGAGCAACAGAACCAGCGATGCATCGCCCCACGGATTCGCGATGACAAGCTCGTTCTTACCCAAGACAGAGGCTTCCTTAACTTCTGACTTAGGATTAGATTCTAGGAACGGCTTGAGTTTGTCTTTCGCCTCTTTTTCATCCATCGGTAATACCCCCCCCATCCCAAAGAAATAGTGGGCTAGACATATGAGCAAGAAAGAAAAAAAGCAAATCGACAAGTTCCGCGAACTGGCGCGGGAGATCGAAACCGTCGACTCCGAAGAACCGTTGAACGCGGCAATTAAGAAAGTGGCGAAGTCATCGCCGCGCAAGGAGCAGCCGCCCTCCAAAAGGGACAGCCGAACAAAATAGCCGACTCACTTCACAAGCCTGCCTCTACGTCAAGGCAAATTGATCTAGATCTTGTGAATTTGAGGGGCAGGTTCACCAATTGTGGTGGTCCAGTTGTGACGAGTCTCGACTTCAGATAGAAAGAAAGGGTCGATTCGCATCGACCCTTTCTGTCCCGGAAGCGTGGCAGAGTGGTTTATTGCAGCGGTCTTTAAAACCGATCGGGGCTGGCCCTAGAAAAGCACCCCCGTGGGTTCGAATCCCACCGCTTCCTCCCAGAACTGCGGGCGGCCTCCGGGCCGCCCTTTTTGTAGCGCGTATGGTCGAACGAATCGACTGGCATTTCGTCACACAATGTAGAACAATGTTCTTACATTGCAAGAACATTGTTCGGGGGCGCGTTAATGCCAAAGACCAAGGGAGGGAAACCTGAAACGGAGCAGTTTTCCATCACGCTGCCGGTTAAGGCTGTGGGTCTGATAGAACAGCTGATAACGACAGGAATTCACGGTAGTACTCGCGGCGAAGTTTGCCGATTCCTGATATTGAGCAGGCTCGAAAACCTGATTGCCTCTGGAATTGTGAAGCTCTGAGGGCTGGGTCGCGTTAGAAGCGGTTCTTGTATCTGCTCCAACCACGGCCTTTGCGGGTCTCGATATCGGCCCAAAAGTAGATGGCTGCCAGGATGGCTTGAACACCGATGAAGGCAATCACGACTGCTAGAGCAAGCCAATTCATTGCTTTAGCGCCTTTGGCGCTCACGGTAGAGCATCCAAAGCGGCACGGTAATCATAATGAATACGATTAGGGCCAACTCGAGCCAATAGGTGAACGGGTCGTTGGCTCGCTCTACAGGGTGATCCTTGAAATTGATCCGGCCAGTCCAAAGGGATTGGGCAACCAACCAAGCTAGAACAAGATCCATAGCGACCATAACGGCTCGCATCATATACTTATTGGGTTGCCTCATGCGCCTTTCATATCAGCGCATCCCGGATTCGGGCAATGGGTCTGTGAAATATATAATCGCCCCCATAAAACGGGTTCAAACCGTGAACAAAATCTGGCATGGTGCCGGCCATGCCCATCGTTTCCCCGATTCCCCTCAATCCTTTGATCGACGGCCGCCAGTCCGAGCGCGCCATGCTGGTGCGGCGTGGCGTGCAGCGGCTGCTGCGTGAAATGGGCGCGCATGTGCTGCCGGAGCTGTCTTTGGCCACCGGCCGGCGCGCCGACCTCGTCGCGCTGACGCGCCAGGGCGATATCTGGATCATCGAGATCAAATCCTCGATCGAGGATTTTCGCGTCGATCGCAAATGGCCGGACTACCGGCTGCATTCCGACCGCTTCTTCTTCGCCACCCATCCCGGCGTTCCACAGGAGATCTTTCCCGAGGAATGCGGCTTCATCCTTTCCGACGGCTATGGCGCGGAGATCATGCGCGATGCGCCGGAGCACCGCATGGCGGCGGCGACGCGCAAGGCGCTGATGCTGCGGATCGCCCGCGCCGGCGCCGCCCGGCTGCTGGCCGCCGAGCTGGCCGGCGTAGCGGTGCCGGCGCTGGATGGCGAGAGCGAGTAGCGCTGGTTCCTCGCCCCCGCGCAAGCGGGGGAGAGTGATTGGCGCTACGGCGTAGCCTACTCCACTTCCTCTTCGACCCCGCCGGCAGCCGGCGCCGCGAGCAGCACGGCCGTGCCCAGCAGCGCGGCTATCAGCGATCCGGCCAGGATGCCGACCTTCACCGCGTCCTGGAGCGCCGGGTCGCTGGCGAAGGCGAGCAGGCCGATGAACAGGCTCATGGTGAAGCCGATGCCGCACAAAAGCGAAATGCCCAGCATATGCAGCCAGCCGGCATTGACCGGCAGGTCGGCGAGGCCGAACCGGATGGCCAAAGCCGAGGAGCCGAACACGCCGACCAGCTTGCCGAGCACAAGGCCGGCGGCGACACCCAGTGTCAGCGGCTCGACAAGCGCCGCGAAGCTCAGGCGGCCGAGCGAGACGCCGGCATTGGCGAAGCCGAAGATGGGGACGACGATGAAGGGCACCAGTTTGTGCAGGGCATGTTCCAGCCTGTGCAGCGGCGAATGCTCGATATCATGGCCAATGCCGGGAGAGCGTTCGAGCGGGATGGTGAGCGCCAGCGCAACGCCGGCGAGCGTCGCATGCACGCCCGACTTCAGCACCAGCACCCACAAGATTGCGCCGAGCACGAGATAGGGCAGGAGATTCATCACCCGCATGCGGTTGAGCACGACGAGCAGAGCGATGACGACGAAGGCGGCGGCGAGATAGGCGAGCGACAGGCCGCCGGTGTAGAACAGCGCGATGATGACGACGGCGCCGAGATCGTCGATGATGGCCAGAGCGGTGAGGAAGACCTTCAGCGAGGCCGGCACGCGGCTGCCGAGCAGCGAGAGCACGCCGAGCGCAAAGGCGATGTCGGTGGCGGTCGGTATCGCCCAGCCGGAAAGCGCCGCCTGATTGTCGCGGTTGATGGCGACATAGACCAGCGCCGGCACCACCATGCCGCCGGCGGCGGCGATGCCCGGCAGCACGCGGCGCGGCCAGGTCGATAGCTGTCCGTCCAGCATCTCGCGCTTGATCTCCAGCCCGACCAGCAGGAAGAACACCGCCATCAGCCCGTCATTGATCCAGTGCGAGACGCTGAGCGGCCCGAG
>RXJA01000600.1:5997-8494 GCA_003963455.1 Hyphomicrobiales bacterium | reverse complement strand
GGCCGATGCAGAGCGTCGACACGGCCGGCTTGATGAACTGCATGGTGTCGTAGATCGCCATGCCCGAGGTGACGACGCCGCCCGGCGAATTGATATAGAGGTTGATTTCCTTCTTGGGATTCTCCGCCTCGAGGAACAAAAGCTGTGCACAAACCAGCGTCGCCATCCCGTCCTCGACCGGACCGGTGATGAAGATGATGCGTTCCTTCAAGAGGCGCGAGAAAATGTCATAGGCGCGCTCGCCGCGATTGGTCTGCTCGACCACCATCGGGACGAGGTTCATGTAGGTTTCAACGGGGTTCTTCATGGACTGCCCTTGTTGGAGATGGATTCCGGCACCTTGGCATACGAGCAATCGCGCGGAATCGTTCTGGATCGGTTACGACCTAAATAGGATGCCGGCTCACCCTAGCGCAAGGCCGCCTCTCCTAGCCATCTGGTTAAGTCGAGTAAAGCGCGGCGACGCCGAGAAACACGGCCGACTTGGTCCCGCGAGGCGGCTCGGCCCTGGTTGGCCGGACGAAGCCGTCCGCAAGGTAGCAATTCCTTAACCGCGCCGCTTAACGAAAAGCCTTGAAATCGCTGTCCGCCCCCGGACCTTCCGCTACAGTCCTGCGTTGTGAAGGCGTCCTTTCTCAACGGGGGAATGTCATGATCCGCAAAAACTCCGCATCGCTGGCGGCAATCGCGATGCTTGCCAGCGTCTCAGAAGCCGCCGCTGGCGGCCGCGCGCTCGAATGCTACGAGCCGATCCACAGGCCGGCGCTCTACGACACCGTCTACGAGGATGTGATGGTGAGCCCCGGCGGACAGGTGGTCGATTACGACGCGCCGATCTTCGGCACCTATCAAAGCGTGGACCTGATCGCGCCTCCGCGCGTCACCTATGAGACCGTACCTGCGGTCACGCGCACGATCTACCACACGGTGAAGGTCGACGATGGCGGCTATGCGTGGGAATGGCGCGTCATCCACGGCCGCAAGGTGCTGTGCAAGGTATGGCGCAAGGCCCGCTATGTGCGCGTCGCCGAAACGGTCGTGGTTCAACCGGAGCGTGTCCGGCGCGTCTTTCAGCCGGCGGAATATGAAGCGGTGGCCCACGAAGTGCTGGTGCGGCCGCAACAGGTCCGCATCCGGGAAATCCCGCCGTCATACGGGACGGTGGCGCGACGGGTGGTTGTGCGGGAAGGCTCGACAAGCTGGCGGCGGGTGCATATCCCGCGGCACTGCCCGGATTAGAGCAATTCCAGGAAAAGTGCTCTACGGTCAGGTTCGGCGGCTTCGCCGTAGCCTTTCCGTCCGCGATAGCATCGAAACAAAAACTCGGCGGCATTTCGCCCGAGGGCTGCAGCCTGCCCGGGCGGCGGTGTCGCGCGCCCCGGCCGCATCTGTTGCCGGCTCAGCCCAGATCGATGTCGAGAATGGCCATGGAGAAATTATAGTCGCCGTCGTCCTCGTCCTTGAAGACGATGCCGAGGAATTCGTCGCCGACATAGACCTCGGCCGAGTCTTCCTTGCGCGGACGCGCCTTCACCTGCAGCTTGGGATTCTGGAAGACGCGCTTGAAATAGGCGTCCAGCTTTCTGATCTCGTCAGGCTTCAAAAGTCTTCTCCGGAATGTCGGCCTTGTTCGTGGGAACGCGCTTCTGACACGCCAACAATGGCCATGTAAAGGCAAGCCGGCAGGATAACACGGGACAACAGCCAACCGAAGCCGGGGGCCTAACGGCCGCCGGCGGTGAAGGCTCGATCAGATGTCGAAGCTGACCACGTGGTCCATGCTCTGCGAGGGCAGGAGCTGGTCCATCTGCCGCGAGGGCTGGTCGCAGCCGGTCTCGCCGACGACGCGCGCGGGCACGCCGGCGACCGTCTTGTTGTGCGGCACGGGCGACAGCACCACGGAACCGGCCGCGATCTTCGAGCAATGGCCGATCTCGATATTGCCGAGGATCTTGGCGCCGGCGCCGATCAGCACGCCGCGCCGGATCTTCGGATGGCGGTCGCCATTGGCCTTGCCGGTGCCGCCCAGCGTCACTCCGTGCAGGATCGACACGTCATCCTCAATGACGGCCGTCTGGCCGACGACCAGGCCCGTGGCGTGGTCGAGGAAGATGCCCTTGCCGATGCGGGCGGCCGGATTGATGTCGGTCTGGAACACCGAGGACGAGCGGCTCTGCAGATAGAGCGCGAAATCCCTGCGGCCATGGTTCCACAGCCAATGCGCCAGCCGGTGCGTCTGGATGGCGTGAAAACCCTTGAAATAGAGAACCGGCATGATGAAACGGTCGCAAGCCGGATCGCGATCGTAATAGGCCTGGATGTCGACGCGAACGGTCGTGCTCCATTCCGGATCGTCGTCCAGCATCGCCTTGAAGGTCTGGCGGATGAGATCTGAACCGATGTCCTGATGCGCCAGGCGCTCGGCGAGCCGATGGATCACCGCTTCTTCCAGGCTCTCCTGGTTGAGGATGGTCGAATAGAGGAAGGCCGCGAGCAG
>RXJA01000600.1:0-5947 GCA_003963455.1 Hyphomicrobiales bacterium | reverse complement strand
TCGACCGGCTGCACCATGCTGGGGCGGGCAATCGTAATGCTGTTCATTGACGCTCTCCGGCCTTGCTCATTCTCGGGCGGCACATATAGGGCAGATCATAGCACGGTTGAACTCAATTTTCCTTAGTGCTTTGTCAAATGGACATGGTTCACGCAAATTCAGGCGACGATGGAAAACGAACCCTTGATCGGCGAAGCGCTGAAAAGCGAGCTTTCCGCGATCTATCAGGCCGCGGATCGCCACTACCACGGCCTCGCCCACATCGAGGCCATGCTGGCGCTGGCAGCCGAATACCGGCGTCTTCTGCATGATCCCGAGGCCGTCGAAGCGGCGATCTGGTTCCATGACGCAATCTACGACAGTCGGGCCAAGGACAATGAGGCAAGGAGCGCGGCGCTGGCCGAAAGGAAACTCGTCGGCCGCACCCAACCGGCGCGCCTTGCCCGGATCATGGCGATGATCAACGCCACGGCCACGCACCAGTTGCCAGCGCTCGAAGACGAGGGGGCCGCCGGCGACGCCGCCTTTCTGCTCGACATGGACCTGGCTATACTGGGCGCCGGTCCGGGCGCCTTCGACGCTTACGAGCAAGCTGTGAGGCGCGAATATGGTTGGGTCGAGGAGCCGATGTGGCGCGCCGGCCGCGCTTCTGTCCTGAAAACCTTCCTTGCCCGGCCGCGGATTTTCCATACCGCCGAATTCCGGAGGCGCTTCGAACCACGGGCCCGGCGCAACATCGAGCGCTCGCTCGCGATGCTGGAGCGTTGAGAGGGCCAAATGCATGTCGCCCAAAAGTGACCTCGGTTTTGGGAAAACGACATGCATAAAAAAACAAAGAGCTAAAGCGCGTCGCATGAATCCAGTTCAACGCGACGCGCTTTTAGTCGGGGAAAGTCTCCATCCGCCGCGCATAGGGCTTGAACCCCGCGCGTCCGTACACCGGCTGGGCGGTTGGGTGGTCATAAGTGTCGGTGTGGAGCCAAAGCCGTTGCGGCCGGTACGACCAAGCCGCGCGCAACGCCCGGTCGAGCAGGAACGGCCCCAGCCGCTTTCCCTGGAAGGCGGGGACCAGTCCGAAATGAACGAGTTCTATGGCCGCCTGCCCGACATCGTTGAATTCGCAGAAGCCCGCGGCCTCGCCGTCGACGCGCAGCACATGGATATGCGTGGCTTCATCGGCCAGCAGCGTTGCGAGTTCCGCCTCCGCCATGCGCAGACGCTGATCCCATTGCACCGGTTCGCCGACCACGCGGTAGAGATCGAGATAGCCCGCCACATCAAGTGTCTCGCGCGCCACGATGGCGCCGGCCAAAGGCGTCGTACGCGGCGCGCCCCGGGGCGGCGCGAGCATCTCCATGTAGGTGACGAGAAGATCGACCATTTGTCGGCCCGCGCGTTCAGAGCGGGTTTTCGGCGTAGAATTCCAGCACGCGCTGCTTGAAGGTCTTGTCGCCGACGGCGAGCATGTGGTCGCGGCCTTCGATGTGAAAAGCTCTTGCGTTGGGCATCAGGGCGGCCAGTTCGTCGGGCGAGCCGGCGATGTCGTCCCTGGTCCCGACCGCAATCAGGGTCGGCTGGGCAATGCGCGCGACGTCATCCTCGCCCATGGATGCGCGCGAGCCGACGATGCAGACCGCCAGCGCCCGCCGGTCGCTGCGCGTCTGGTCGGCGAAGGCGCGAAAAGAGCGGCCGCGCGCATGGCTGATCGCGCCGGGGTCCTCGGCCAGGAGCGCGTCGGCTATCGGATCCCAATCGCCGACGCCGTCGACAAGACCGATGCCGAGGCCGCCGAGCACCAGCGTCGCCACCTTGTCCGGATTGGACAATGCCATGAATGCCGATACCCGCGCGCCCATCGAATAACCCATGACGTGCGCGCGCTCGATGCCGAGATGGTCGAGCAGCGCGGCGGCGTCGGAAGCCATCCTGGCCGGCGTGTAGTCGGCTTCCTGATAACTCTTCGATGACGAGCCATGGCCGCGATTGTCGAAGGCAATCGCCCGGTAGCCGGCGTCGTTCAGTGTCTTGAACCAGCCCGGCGACACCCAGTTGACATAGTGGCTGGATGCAAAGCCATGGATCATCAGCACGGGATCGCCCTGCCCCGAGACCGGCTGGCGATCGAGATAGGCAAGCTCGAAACCGTCATGCGAAAAGAAATCCATCGGCGGAACTGCTTCTCAGTTGGAACTGGAGCCGATCGCCGGATGGCGCAGAAGATCGCCTTCCTTGATGCCGTCCCTGGCAGCCGTACCTGCCTTCAACTCGAGCACGAAGCGTACGGGCTGTCCCGGCGAGATGATCGCTTCGGATTCCGGCTCACCGCGCATGATGGCTTTGATCCGGCCGTCCTCGCCGACAAAGACGAGATCGAGCGCCATCGGCGTGTTCTTCATCCAGAAGTCCACCTCGTCAGTTCTTTCGA
Source organism: Hyphomicrobiales bacterium (assembly GCA_003963455.1). Lineage (GTDB taxonomy): Bacteria > Pseudomonadota > Alphaproteobacteria > Rhizobiales > Rhizobiaceae > Mesorhizobium. The sequence goes on along the minus strand of RXJA01000600.1, from coordinate 3,522 downwards.
AGACGAACAACATGCCGTGATCGTCGGCCATCGTGCGGCGAAACATCAATCCGGCCTCGCGTTCGGCGGAAGTGTCGGCGATCTCGATGGAGAAGGAACGGTCGCCCGAGCCGGTCGACACCACGAGCGGCGTCCGATCGATGGGCAGCAGCATCGCATCCGCCAACCCCGGCTTCAAAGCGCTGAAATAGGCAACGAAAATGATCGCGGCACAGAGCGCGCCCGCAGTCAGCCAATTGCGATGAGCCATAGGATACCTCGTCCAGACCCTCGTCCTAACCCATGATCCGCGGAAGGGAAACTGGCTTTCGGACAAGATGGTCGCGGCATGGCGCTCCGCGGTTGAGGCGAGAGACAACACTCGTTGCTTTCCAACGTCGCCTTTGACTGCCGACGGCTATCCCCAGCGAGGGAGCTGTAGCTCAAGGTTGAATCGTCCGGTCAACAATTGCGTCGTGGACGGCTTTCAGCCATTCACCGATGCGGGAAAGCTCCCCGTCCACCCGCATTTGCCCGGCGGCCCGAAGGCAGTCCATAGCGACGAGATAGTTCGGATCGGCGCTGTGCAAGGCATTGAGCTTCCGCGAGGCCGCCATCGTTACATCGATCGTCACATCTCCCCGTTCGCCTGCTAAAACTCCGGCACGAAACCACGGCTTGCCGGCGATGAGATCAAATCGGATGCCTTGGAAAAGGCCGTCGGCCAGTTCTGCTCCGTCAACGTAGCGTTCCACCAGCGAGACGTTCATTTCGTCCGGCAGCCGGGCGAGTGAAGCATGCTCGCACATCAATGTGCCAACCATTTTGAACCAATCCATGGTTCCAAGATGAAGCTTCGACTTGGCCATCACTTCACCTTGAGGACAATCTTGCCTTGGATGTGGCCCACCGACGCCCGTTCGTGCGCTTTTCGCGCATCGGCAAGGGAATAGATGCTGTCGATAACGACACGGATCGTCCCGTCATCGAGCAACCGCCCAACTTCCGACAACTGACTCCCGCTCGAACGCACCTGAGTTGCAGAGACCCTGACGCCCAGCTTCTCGGCATCCTCGCCACCGGAAAACCCCAAAGGGAACACGGGAAAAAGGGCTCCTCCCCGCTTCAGCACCCGCAGGAAGCGACCGCTGGCCGGCCCGCCCACGGTGTCGATGACGAGGTCGATATCCCGTACTGTGTCCTCCGGGGCAGCCTTTGTGTAGTCGATGAATTCATCGGCGCCGAGATCGCGCAGAAGTGTCTCATGCCCGGTTGACGCTGCCGCGATGACATGGGCGCCTTTGAGCTTCGCGACCTGCACCGCGAAATGGCCAACGCCGCCGGCGGCGCCATTCACGAGGACTGTACGGCCGGCGAGCGGCACGGGGACATGCGGGGTGGGCTGGAGCGGATTAGGCTCGTCGTGACCCAGTTCGACCAAGAACTGCCATGCTGTGAGCAAAGACATCGGCGCTCCGGCGGCGTGCAAGTGGTCGATTCCGGCCGGCTTGAGAGCGAGGTCCGCTGCCGGCACGCTGACGAACTCGGCATAAGCCTTGCTGCCTCCCGCCATGCCGGAAGGGAAGCGCACCATGGAGTAGACTTCGTCCCCGACGGAAAAACCCTTCACATCACTGGCGATGGCCGTGACGACGCCGGAGACGTCGGTCCCCAGGATCAAGGGAAATGACACTTGCGGCCGCCACTCGGGCGGCAGCGTCCTGTACCCCTCGCGCAGATACCAATCGGGGGGATTGAGGCCAACCGCGTGCGCGCGGACAAGCACCTCACCCGGCCCTACCTCCGGCTTCGGGGCAACCTCGTAGACCAGCACCTCGGGGCCACCCAAAATATGCTGACGTATCGCACTCATCGTCTGGCTCATCGAGATTCTCCAAAAAGGCCTGCATCGGCTGCTACACCGGGGTAGCTAATCTCGCGATCCGAAGTTGTTAATTGCCGCGCTCTTCGCTTTAATAATGCCATGAAGGAACAAATTTCTCTGGATCGCCTTACCGGCCTGATCGCGTTCGCGCGCGCTGGATCGATGGGCAGCTACACCGCCGCGGCCCGCTCTCTGTCGATTTCCCCCTCGGCCGTCAGCAAAAGCGTGCAGCGCCTCGAACGGCATCTTGGCATCTCGCTCTTCACCCGCACGACCCGCACACTGAGGCTCACGGCGGAGGGGCGCGAATTGCATGAACGCGCGCTGCGGGTGCTGCACGATGTGGAAGAGATCGAGCAAGTCGCGATGACGGCCCGCTCGGAGCCGTCAGGCACTTTGCGGGTAGCCGCATCCCTGCCGATCGGCGTTCATGTGATCGCACCAGCATTGCCGGCGTTTCGCAGAAGTCACCCAAAGGTAACGGTCGACCTGCGGCTCAATGATCAGATGGTGGATATCATCGAGGAAGGGATCGATGTCACCGTCCGGATCGGTGAGCTTCCGGACTCGCGCCTCTTGTCGCGGAAGCTGGCGCCGCTTCGGCTCTGCTGCTTCGCATCGCCGGCCTATCTAGCGAAGCGTGGTACTCCGATGCATCCGAGCGAGCTCGAGGGGCACGATCTCGTTAATCTCCGCTACCAGAGCACAGGCCAGACCTTCCGCTGGCCCTTTCGGGTCGGAGGCCAAGAGATTGAAATGGTCCCGACTGCTGGCATTGTCGTCGACGTCAGCGACGCTTTGATCGCGGCAGTCTCGGCCGGGGGCGGCATTGGTATGAGCGCATCATTCCTCACGGCATCGCGAGTGACACGCGGCGAACTCGTTCCGGTGCTTTCCGCCTTCGCGGTGGAGCGCCATAACATTACGGCGCTCTGGCCCGAAAGCCGCCGCGCCAATCCCGCCTTGCGTGCGTTCCTGATGCATCTGCGAGATGCGTTTCAGGAAACAATGACCGCCAGCGCCGGTATGTCAATTTGAGGTCGGCAGCTGAGTCCCGGCTCTTCCTTTAATGCGAGACCGACAGGGTCCCCATATCGGGGTGGATTTCGGCGGCCATGAGGCCTTTGTCGCCGCGTCCGAAGCGCACCAGCACGACCTGGCCCGGCCTGAGCTCGGTTATGCCGTAGCGCCGCAACGTCTCCATGTGGACGAAGATGTCTTCCGTCCCCTCGCCCCTCGTCAGGAAGCCGAACCCCTTGGTGCGGTTGAACCACTTGACCAGTGCCCGCTCGAGACCGCTTTCCGGGTTGACGGTAACGTGGGTGCGCTGCTCCTGCTCCGCCGGATGGACAGCCGTCGAGGCATCCATGGACAGGACCCGGAATGCCTGCAGCCCGCGCTCGCCCTGTTTCACCAGGCAGACGACCCGCGCGCCTTCGAGCGCCGTCTGGAAGCCATCCCTTCGAAGACAAGTCACATGGAGGAGGATATCACCCGAGACACCGTCGTCCGGAAGAATGAACCCGTAGCCATTGGCCACGTCGAACCATTTGATAGCGCCGGCGATTTCGACAAGCTCGGCGGAGTCGCCGCCATTGTCCCGCTTCAAGGCGTCGTCAAGGCTTCCGTCCCGCCTCGTGAAAGAGGCTTTTTCCCCC
>RXJA01000588.1 GCA_003963455.1 Hyphomicrobiales bacterium | reverse complement strand
CTCGTCGCCGACGACGACCCGCATATCCGCGAGATCATCTGCTTCGCGCTGGAAAAGGCCGGCATGAAGACGGCCGCCGTCGCCGACGGCGCCGCGGCGCTGCAGGCGGTCGAACGGCGCGCGCCCGACCTCATCGTGCTCGACATCGGCATGCCGGAGATGGACGGGCTGGAGGTCTGCCGCAGGCTCAGGCAAAAATTTGACGTGCCGGTGCTGTTCCTGTCGGCGCGTGACGAGGAGATCGACCGCATCCTCGGGCTCGAAATGGGTGGCGACGATTATGTGACCAAGCCGTTCAGCCCGCGCGAGCTGGTCGCCCGCGTCAACGTCATCCTGCGGCGCGCCCGTCCGGCGCCGGTCGAGGAAGAGGCGGGCGAGCGTGCGTTCGCGCATGGCAAGCTCATGCTCGTCCCGGCCAGCCACGCGGCGAGTTTCGACGGCAAGCCGCTCACGCTGACCGCGATCGAATTCGCCATCCTGAAAGGCTTCCTCGCACGGCCGCAGCACGTGCTTGGCCGCGACGCGGTGATGGCCAATGCCTATGCCTCGAACATCCATGTCTCGGAACGCACGGTCGACAGCCACATCCGCAACGTGCGGGCCAAGCTGGCGGCGGTCGGCTGCGCCGACGCGATCGCCACGGTGCATGGCGTCGGCTTCCGGCTCGGCCGATGCGGTGGTTGAGCAAGGAAAGGTGGCGGCCGCGACTCGCCACCGTCGTCGTCGTCATCCTGATCCTGGTGATGGCGCTGCCGCTGGTCGGGCTGTTCTTCTTCCGGCTCTATGAAAACCAGCTGATCCGCCAGACCGAGGGCGAGCTCATCGCGCAAGGCGCGGTCGTCGCCGCCGTCTATGCCAGCGAGGTGCGGGCAGCCGGCATCCCCCAGGACAAGATGGGTTCGCCGATCTCGGCCGATCCGGCCGGGGACAACAACTATCCCTATGATCCGATCGAGCCGCGCCTCGATCTCGCCTCGGATGACGTGATGCCGATGCGGCCGGCGGCGGTTCCGGCCGCCTCCGACCCCGCTTTCGCGGCCATCGGCGCAAAGTTATCCGACGTTCTCGACGAGACGCAGAAAACGACGCTTGCCGGCTTCCGCCTGCTCGATCCGCGCGGCGTGGTCATTGCCGGCGGCGGCGAGATCGGCCAGTCGCTCGACGGGGTCGAGGAGGTGCGGACCGCGCTTTCCGGCGCCTATGCCAGCGAGCTGAGACTGCGCATCCCCGACCAGCCACCGCCACCGCTTTACTCGGTGAGCCGGGGCACCAGGGTGCGCGTGTTCGTCGCCCTGCCTGTCGAGCTCGACGGCCGGGTCGCCGGAGTCGTCTATCTGTCCAGGACGCCGAACAACATCGTCAAGCATCTCTATGGCGAACGCGGCAAGGTGACGTTGGCGGCGATCGCGATACTCGGCGGCACGCTTTTGATCGCGCTGGTGTTCATCCGCACCGTCAGCCGGCCGATCTATGCGCTGATCGAGAGAACGAAACGCATCGCCGCCGGCGACCGCGAGGCGATCAGGCCGCTCGCCCATCACGGCACCCGCGAGATGGCAGAACTGTCGGCGGCCTTCCTCGACATGGCGACCAAGCTGCAGGCGCGCTCCGACTCCATCCAGACCTTCGCCACCCATGTCTCGCATGAGCTGAAATCGCCGCTGACGGCGATCCAGGGCGCGGCGGAGCTGTTGCGCGATTCCGGCGGGGCGATGGACGAGGCCGAGCGGCGGCGTTTTTCCAACAACATCGTCACCGATGCCGGGCGGCTCAATCTCCTGGTGCGGCGGCTGCTCGACCTGGCGCGCGCCGAGAACCTGGAGCCGAGCGGCGAAAGCACGACGCTTCATGCGGCATTGGAATCGTTGCCGATCGACACCAGGCTGGAGGCGCGGCTTGAAGGCGGCGGCGATATCGGGCTCGGCATCTCGACGGAGAATCTCGGCATCGTGCTCGCCAACCTCATCGACAATTCGGCACGGCACGGCGCCAGGCTGGTTTCGATCAGCGCGGCAAGAGCGGGGGACAGGGTGGCGATCCGTATCGGCGACGATGGCAACGGCATCTCGGCCGCCAACCGCGCCAGGATCTTCGAGCCGTTCTTCACCACAAGGCGCGAGACGGGCGGCACCGGCATGGGGCTCGGCATCGTGCTGGCCCTCCTGAAAGCGCATGATGGCACGATAAGGCTGGTTGACTCCGAACGCGGCACGCGCTTCGAGATCGATCTGCCGGTTGCGTGAAGACGTGGCGGCTTTCTACGCAATTCCAGACGGGCCGCCGCGACGAAGTCGTCGAGCTCACCGCTACAGGGATTGCTCTGGATCGGAGAAAAAATGCGCTACGACATCGTTATCATCGGCGGGGCCATCGTCGGGTCATCGGTCGCCTATTATCTGCGGGAGGAAGGTTTTACGGGCTCCATCGCGCTGATCGAGCGCGATCCGCAATTCTCGCATGCGGCGACGACGCTGTCCTTGGCCTCGATCCGCCAGCAATTCTCCATCCCCGAAAACATCCGCCTGTCGCAGTTCACCCTGAAACTGTTCCGGCGGCTCAAGGAAACCTTCGGCGGCGACGCCGATATCGGTTTCCGCGAGGGCGGCTACCTCATCCTCGCCGGCGAGGCGGGGCTGCCGATCCTCAAGGCCAACCACGAGACGCAGATCGCCGAGGGCGCCGACGTCGTGCTGGAGGACGCCGGACAACTGGCGAGCCGTTTCCCCTGGCTGTCAGTCGACGACATCGCAGCCGGCGCTTATGGCCGCAGCGGCGAGGGCTGGTTCGACGCGCATGCGATGCTGACGCTGTTCCGCAAGGCGCTGCGCGACAAGAAGATCGATTTCATCACGGCTTCCGCCACCGGCATTTCGCGCGACGGCAACCGCGTCACCGGTGTTTCGCTCGACAATGGCGAGACGCTGGAGGCGGGCATCGTCGTCAACGCCGCCGGCCCGAACGCCGGCAAGGTCGCCGGTTTTGCCGGGTTGGCGCTGCCGGTCGAGCCGCGCAAGCGCAACGTCTTCGTCTTCGAGGCGCGCGAGAAATATGCCGACATGCCGTTGCTGGTCGATCCGTCGGGCATCTATGTGCGGCCTGAAGGCTCGGTCTACCTCACCGGCGGCGCCGAGCCGGAGGAAGGCGATGTCGCGCCCGACCCGAAGGATTTCGACGTCAACTGGCCGCTGTTTGAGGACGTGGTCTGGCCGACCTTGGCCGCTCGCATCCCGGCTTTCGAGGCGATCAAGCCGACGCGCGCCTGGGTCGGGCATTACGACTACAACACGCTCGACCAGAACGGGGTGATCGGGCCGCATCCGGAGGTCGCAAACTTCCTCTTCGCCAACGGCTTTTCCGGCCACGGCCTGCAGCAGGCGCCGGCGGTCGGCAAATCGATCGCGGAGCTCATCATGCATGGCGGGTACCGCACGATCGACTGCACGGCGTTCGGCTATGAGCGTGTCGCGGAAGGAAGGGCGTTCAGGGAGCTGAACGTGATCTGAGGAATGGCCGCATCGACCGAAAGTGCATTGCCGATCGCGTGGCCTCGCGCGGTGTTGTCGAAGATGCACCAGATTTCGGCGGCCGATGCGCCGGCTTCGGCAAGCTGCCCGCTGATATCCAGCAAACGACCATCCTCGTAGTCCGAATAGTAGACGCGCGGCGCGCCATGGAAACGGAAGTAGGCGAGTTCACGCCAGCCGCCAGGCATGGCGGCGGCGGGCACCGGGGCAGGGTCGGCCGCAACGCGCCCAACATGAAAGCGGCTCAGCAAGTCCCCGGCTTCGGATTCGAACCAACTGGGATGACGCGGTTCGCAGACCACGCGCCGGTCGGTTTTCGCACGCAGCATGGTGAAGAAGGTTTCGGCGGTTTCGGGTTCGAATTGCAGGCTTGGCGGCAGTTGCGCCAGCAGCACGGAAAGCTTGGCACCGAGCCCTCCGACTTGATTCAAGAACGTGTCCAGAAGATCATTGCAGTCTTTCAGGCGGCGCTCATGCGTAATGGCCTTGGGGATCTTTGCGGAAAAGCGAAAATGAACCGGAACCGATCGCGCCCAGCGCTCATAGGTTCCCCGCCGATGCGGCTTATGAAACGAGGAATTGATCTCCACGATCGAAAGCCGGGCCGCATAGCGTTCGAGCTGCGAGCCGGCTGCCGGGAAAGAAGCTTTATACGCTGCCGGTATACTCCATCCGGCGGTCCCCACGACATAGCGGTTGTTCTCCATGCCCAAAATCTGGACAGGCGCGATTGCGGGTCAAGGGAGAGCCGCCCGACTAATGTCGTTGCCTCCTGCCGCCCGTGTCATGCTACTCTGAGCCTATAGGACGCTCGGGGAAAACTGTGTCTAGCAAGGCTGTCGAGAATTTTCGGCGCACAAAGGGAGTCCAACTGCTGTTGGGCCTCCGCCACGAGATTTTGCGCCGCCAGTTCCTGGGAAGCGCCGCGTCCAAAGGCCATGCATTCGCCGGGAACCTGAGCGAAAACCCCGAGCGGAATTACTGCTTCGCCATCGCGTTCAACACGCCCTGGGTCATCGATGTGCTCACCAAGGCCTGGCAGGTCTTCCCGACCGGGACAAGGCTCGTGGTGATCGACAATTCGCCGAAGCGGGAAGCGCGGGCTTCGATCGAGGCAATCTGCGCGCGGCGCGGGGTCGCGTATTTCGGGCTGCCCAGGAATTTCGAAACGAACCCTTCCAGATCACATGGCGTCTCCCAGACCTGGGTCTTCCACAACATCGTCCAGCACCTCAAGCCCGACATGTTCGGGTTCATCGATCATGATTGCTTCCCGGTCGGGCCGATCGATATCGCGCAGCGTGTCGGGCGAAAGATCGGTTACGGGGTGCCGCTGCGCGCCAAGTCCAGCTACCTGTACAAGAAAGCCAAGGACGAGCCTTGCTGGTACTACTGGGCAGGCCTGTGCTTCTACGATTTCGCTGCCGTCGAGCATGCGAAGCTCGATTTCAGAAATCGGCTCGACATTGGAATGGACACCGGAGGCGGCAACTGGCCGGTATTGTATTCGAAGCACCCCGTCGAGGAATTCGAGATGGCCCGGTCAAGCCACGTCGCGGTGAACGTCGAGGGGAGAATCGCCAATTACGAGGTGTATGACGGGGTTCTTTTTCATGTCGGCGGCGCGTCCTACCGCTCGCGCGCGACAGATCCGAACTACCGTCGCCAGTTGTCGGACCATATCTGGAGAACCTATCTCGGCGGGCTTCAGGATCGCCTGATTTCCATCTGACCTCAAACCGGGCCGCGAGTGGATAAATACCGCTGCAGCCATCCCAGAACACGCGTCCAGCTCCCGGCATGCCCGGCGGCGGCGTCCGGGAAGCCGGCGAAGCCGCCATGGCAGATGGTGAGCCGCGTGCCGCCGGCGATCGGCTCCAGCAGATAGGCGAGCGTGGTTTCGTGACGGCCCAGCGCCGGGTGATCCCAGTCGTAGCGCATGGTCTGAACGATCCGGCGCGGAGTCTCGATCTCGAGGAATCTTCCGCCGGCGGGCAGGCGCTTGCCGTCGGCGGTCCGCATCGTGACGTTCCAGCGACCGCCGGCGCGGAGGTCGGCGTTCCACCCGGTCATGCGGTAGGTTTCGGGCGAACCCCACCAGCGCTCGACCCCGGTCGTGACCAGCGCCGCGATGACCTCGTCCGGCGCGGCGGGAAGCTCGGCCGAGGCCATGACCGTGTCGGCATTCGCCATGGCTTGCGGCAAGGACAAGTGAAGCATCAGGGCCACCTTTTTCAAGGATTGTCTCGTATCCGAAACGAATTCTTATCCCTTTGATGGCGGGCGCTCGAAACCCTTGCCGGTTTCGAGCAGGCTCTTGAGGCTTGCCAGCACCAGCGGCCAGCCCCTGGAGACGTTCGGGATCAGCCTGTGCGGGCCATCGGCCTCGTGGACGACGGCGAGCTTCATCAACTCGCCGTCGGGCTCGATGGTGAAGGTGCAGCGCGTGTAGCCGTCCTTCTTTACCTCGGGCATCCATTCGTTGCGCCATTTGATGACAAGGCGTCTTGGCGGATCGATCTCCAGGATTTCGCCCGAATCGGCAATGCTGCCGTCCGGGAACATCAGCTTCCAGCTCGAGCCGACCTTCCAGTCGCTCTCCTGATAGGAGCAGAGGAAGAACTGCCGGTTGAATTCGGGATCGGTCAGCGCCTGCCAGAGTTTTTCAGGCGTGGTGCGGATATAGGTGACGTAGACGAAGCTGTTCTCGCTCACGGCTCTTCCCTTTCAAGACGTTGCTTCAGGTCGCTCAATGCGTTGAGCCGATGGCGCTCGAACTTGCCGATCCAGCGCTCGGCGATCTCGTTGATCGGAACGGGGTTGAGGTAGTGCTCCTTCTCGCGGCCGCGGCGCATGGTGGTGACGAGGTTCGCCTCCTCGAGGATCGCCAGGTGCTTGGTCACCGCCTGGCGCGTCATGTCCATGTGCTCGCACAGCGCGCCCAGCGTCTGTCCGTTCCTGGCATGGAGGCTGTCCAGCAACTGCCGGCGGGTCGGGTCGGCCAAGGCGCGAAAGACGGCATCCATGCTCATGGCTTTAATATGCAACCATTTGGTTGCATGTCAAGACCAAACAGAATTGGCGCGGCCGCGCGGAGAGCTATGGCCCGTCAGGAAGGCTAGCGTTGGCGCCCGAACCAGAAGGCGTCGGTCATGCGCGTCATGCCGATGCGCTCGTAGAAGCCGACGGCGTCGGGCATGGAGATCAGGCTGATGGAGACCGAAGGCCCAAGCTGGCGGCGGGCCTCGTCCATCAGGCCCTTGCCGACGCCAAGCCCTTGGGCCGCCCTGGAGACGGCAAGGTCGGAAATGTAGCAGACCCAGGAGAAGTCGGTCATGCCGCGCGCGACGCCGACCAGTTGCCTGTCCGGCCGGTCGAGCCGGGCGGTCAGCACCAGGTTGGCGTTGTCCAACATGGTTCGCAGTCGGGCCCCGTCGTCGACGGGCCTGACCTTGCCGAGGCCGGATTCGACCAGCACGCCGCGGAACTCGGCGACGTCGAGCGCCGGCTCGCTCGCGTAAAGGACTTTGGAAGTCGGTGCCATGCCGCCAAGGTGCCCGATCGGCCGGTGTTTTGAAAGCTGCAGGTGCCGATCTTGTGTTCGATGGTCCAATCCGAACCGCCAACACCTGCCTTTCATTTGCCAGCCGCTTTGTGTAAACCGTGCCTCCAGCAATCCCCGCAGAGAGAAGACGGGCAGGTACCCATGGACAAATTCACCAAGCTTACCGGCGTCGCCGCGCCCATGCCGATCGTCAATGTCGACACCGACATGATAATCCCGAAGGATTATCTCAAGACGATCAAGCGCACCGGGCTCGGCACCGGCCTGTTCGCCGAGATGCGCTACAACGAGGACGGTTCGGAGAACCCGGATTTCGTGCTCAACAAGCCGGCCTACCGCAAGGCGCAGATCCTGGTCGCCGGCGACAATTTCGGCTGCGGCTCGAGCCGCGAACACGCGCCCTGGGCGCTGCTCGACTTCGGCATACGCTGCGTGATCTCGACCTCGTTCGCCGACATCTTCTACAACAACTGCTTCAAGAACGGCATCCTGCCGATCACGGTCAGCCCTGAAGACCTCGACAAGCTGATGGACGACGCCTCGCGCGGCTCCAACGCGACGCTGTCGATCGATCTGGAGGCCAAGGAGATCCGTGGCCCGGACGGCGGCGTGGTCAAGTTCGACCTTGACGATTTCAAGCGCCACTGCCTGCTGAACGGCCTCGACGACATCGGGCTCACCATGGAGAAGGCCGGCGCGATCGCTTCCTTCGAGAAGCGCAACGCCGAGCAGCGCCCCTGGGCCTGAGAGACTGTTTGGAAATTCTACTCCGGCGGCCATCTGATGGCGGTTTCTGCGCTTCCGGTGCTTACGGACTCAAATGTCCGGCTCCGCTCCGGTTCTCGAAACCACCACCATATGACTCGCCGGAGCGAATTTCGAAACGGTCTCTGAACGGCACGGCTTGAAATCGATAGCCCCGCCCGCTGCCGGCTGGGCTCGCGACTGAATGGAGGGGAGCAGTCATGACCCGTTCGCTTCTGGCCGCTTCGGCGGTAATCCTTCTCGCCACGATCGGCGCCAATGCGCAGACCACCGCGCCGGCCGCATCCGACCAACCGGCTGCCGGTCAAGGCTCGACCGACCAGGGCAGCGACCAGGCTGCGTCGGATGACGACAAGCAGGCGCCGATACCCTTCGAGGGCGGTCAGCTCACCATCACCCAGCCGGAGCAGGACGGCGAGAAGGTGCTGTCCTATGACGGCAAGCAGCTCGCCAGCAACTACGACGTCTTCTTCGACAAGATCGTCAAGATCGGCGACGTGAACGTCGCGCTCGTCGATGTCGGCGACGGCGGCAATCAATGCGGCCCGGCCAAGGTCATCGTCTGGAAGAAGGACGGCGAGATCCAGACCACCACGGTCGAGCAGGACGAATGCGGCGCGCCGCCGGCCGCCGTCTCCGACAGCG
>RXJA01000344.1 GCA_003963455.1 Hyphomicrobiales bacterium | reverse complement strand
CTTCGCGGGAATCGGTGACGTGAACAATCACCAGCCTGCCATGACCGCCCTCTCGCAGCGAATTTGCAGAACTCTCAGCACACTACCTGCGCCTGCCTTCGGGCCGTGATGTTTCCATGGCTCCGGTCGATTGCCGGTGTCGATTCCACCGGTGTTTTGCCGAGAGGAGTTCCGTTGTGAGAAGGATGGCAGGGAGTGCGGCGCTAGCGTTTGCCGCGATGGTTACGATGGCTGGCGCCGCTCAGGCCGCCGCCACTGTGGAGGTTTCATTGTGGGACAAAGGATCGGATACACCGATGGTGACCGGTCTCGCCTATGGGACGCCAAATCTCGATATGTCGAAGGCGACCATGGGGATAACGGCCACACCAGCGGCGGCGAAGGCCGGCAAGATCACGTTCAAGGTGAAGAACAGCTCCAAGGATACGATCCACGAAATGATCGTGATGTATCGGGCAAATCCCAAGGACCCGCTTCCCTATATCGCCGACGAGAACAGAGTTGACGAAGACAAGGCCGGCGACAAGGGGGAGGTTTCCGAACTCGATCCGGGCGCTTCGGGCTCGCTTACCGTGGACCTGAAACCCGGCAAATACGTGCTCATCTGCAATGTCCCCGGCCACTTCGTGTCGGGCATGTGGACGGAGTTCACCGTCAATCCATAGCAGCCGGGGCGGCGTCGACAGGCTGATGCTCGGCCGGCGGCAGTTCGCCGGCGGCCGAAAGCATCTCACTCCGCCAAAGGCTTGATTGCCTCGAACCCCACTTCGCTCCGCGCGCTGGTCCCTTCGTCGTAGCGCCGCGCCAGCACCGCCTGGAGGTCGGGCGAATACAGCGCGGTGAACGTATCGATGACGCTGCCATTATCGCCGGTGATCGTTTCGCCGATCACCAGCACATTGTACTTGCAGTCGCCGAGCCTGTAGGTGTCCTTGCCCTTGACGGTGAGCGTCAGCGTCTCGGTGCCCTTCGGTGCCTTGTTCGAGGACAGCCGCACGAATTCGGTCTTGCTCCTGGCGCCTGCTTTCAACGGGAACAGCTTCTTCAAGTCGCCGAGCGGGATCATCGACAGCCGCCCGGTGTCGCTGTCGCGGAACACCTCGATCAGCCCGGCATAAAGATACTGCGTCTGCGGCGAATCCGACTGATATTTGTTGGTGACCGCGACCATGCCGCCGGGCGCCGGTCGGAACTCGCTGCTGATGCCGGCCTTTTCGAGCACGAAGCCGGCCTTTGCGGATTTTGCGTTGACGCAGTCCGAGGCCTGCGCGGCGCCGGCGAAGGTGAATATGGCGAACACCATGCCTGCCGTCAGCAGCTTCATGCTTTCCTCCCCTTGGATGCATGCCAAAAGCAATGACAGACCGCCACCTCGCTGTCGACCAGGAGCTTTTCATGCCTTGGCATGAAAGTCTCCAAGCGTAGGCCGGGCATTGTACTGGACGACACGGGTGGAGGATGTTTAATCGGATGACGATGAATCGACCCTCGCCAGCAGCCATCTCGCGCCGCCTCTTCATCGCCCGGATGGGAGGCCTTGCTGCCGCCTGCGCCCTTCCTCGCGCGGCCTCCGGCCAGACCGGCCGGCGCATCCAGCCGATCGACGCCACCTTCCTGTTCATCGCCGATATCCATGCCTGCCGCATGGCGAGCGGCCTCAGCCCGAACTGCCTGCAGGAAGGCAAGACCGATGCGGCGCTTCTGCGCAATGTCGCGGCCCTGAACGCCATTGCCGACAAGAAGTGGCCGGCCGAGATCAACGGCGTTTCCACCGGCCTGCATTCGGCCGGCACCCGTATCGGCACGCCTCTTGGCCTTGTCACCGGCGGTGACATCACCGACGATGGCGGCGGCCAGGTCACCGAGCCCAGCGAAGGTACGCAGCTATTGCAATTCTCCCAGCGCTATCAGGAGGGCGTCGGGCCGGACCGGGTCCACGTCCCGGTCTATGTGGGGCTCGGCAATCACGATCTCGACCAGAACGGCTCGCCGCCGCATGTCGACTGGTACCGCCGCGAATTGCGCGACTATGTCGAGGTCAACCATCGTCCCGGCGTGTTCTTCAAGCCGCCGGTGCCGGCGACCGAATATGACGTCGACACCGACTGCTATTCCTGGGACTGGGGCGGCTTGCATCTCGTCCAGACGCACCGTTTCGCCGGCGACACCGGCCACGGCGCCCCGAGCAGCCTGCCCTGGCTGAAGCAGGACCTCGCCACCTATGCCGGCGACGGTCGACCCGTGATCATCTTCCAGCATTATGGTTGGGACGCATTCTCGACCGAGCGCTGGGATCCGCTGAAACGTGCCTATGACGGCGATGGCTCAGGCCGCCCGCACTGGTGGGGCGAGGCCGACCGCCAGGCGCTGCTGGCGGCTATCAGGGGCTACAACGTCATCGCCATCTTCCACGGCCATCAGCATGAGGTGCCGATGATCTACCAGCGCGACGGCCTCGATCTCGTCAAGCCGAAGGCTGCCTTTATGGGAGGATTCGCGCTCGCGCGGGTGACGGCCGACAATATGGATGTGGTGCTGGGCGAGGCGGCTGGCGACCATGGCGAGATCGTCTTCACCAACGCCTTCGCCAAGCAATTCCAGGCATGAAAAGGCCGCCTCGGGGCGGCCTCATGCCGATAACCGCGTCATCGGGACAGAACGGCCTCAGAACGCCTTCTTGACCTTGTCCTTCACGTCGCCATAGGCCTTCTGCACCTTGCCGGCGATCTTGTCGGCGGCGCCTTCGGCCTCTGTTCGCCTGTTGCCGGTGGCCTTGCCGGCCGCCTGCTTGACCGCGCCCTTCATTTGCCTGGCTAGACCGGCGACCTGATCCCTGTTCACCATGCGCGCATCTCCTGGGTCTGGATAGGAAGCTGGATACGGGAACCGCATCCGGGTCCGACAACGTGCTGGAGCGGTTTGGGTTCCCGGCCACTCTTTCGCGGTGCGGTTGCATCGGGCAAGGCAATCCGGTTAGGGTTCGCCGCGGCTGCGCGAGAGGGCAGCGGGGGGGGAACCGGGTTTGCGTCTTCGTGTGGCCTTTGTCGCAGTCTTGATGGCCATTGCCGGCTGCGTCGCCGACGATGTCGGGCCGATCAACACACTGACCAGGGAAGCCGGCCATCCATCGCCCACCTACATCCCCGACCCGACCGACGATGGCTCGACCGTCGTCGGCCTGGCGTTCTCCGGCGGCGGCACCCGCGCCGCGGCCTTTTCCTACGGCGTCCTGCGCGCGCTGGACGACATCGTCGTCGACGAGCAGCCGCGCCGGCGCACATTGGTCGACGACATCAGGATGATTTCGGGCGCCTCGGGAGGCGCCGTCGCCGCCGCCTATTTCGGCTACAGGGGCAGGGGCGGCTATGGCGATTTTCGCGAACGCTTTCTCATCCAGGACGCGGAGGCCGACCTCAGGACATCGCTCTCGCCGGTCAACTTCATCCGCGCCTATTATGGCGGCGTCAACGACCGCAGCGGTTTCGCCAGATGGCTGAACGACCATCTGTTCGACGGCGCGACATTCAAGGCCCTGCACAGGCCGAAGGGGCCGATCGTCTGGATCAACGCCTCCGACATCTATAACCGCACGCCCTTCCTCTTCACCTACGACACCTTCGCCGCGCTCTGCAGCGATCTCGACCAAGTGCGGATTGCCGACGCGGTCGCGGCATCGGCCGCCGTGCCGATCGTCTTCGCGCCGATCGTGGTCTCGGCGACCAGCCCCCACTGCGGCTACCGCAGGCCGCGATGGCTGACCCAGGCGCTCGAGGACCCCAACGCCTCGCTGCGGCTCAAGGCCTATGCCAGCGCGCTCGATTCCTATCAGAACGATGATCCGCTCGACTATGTGAAGCTGCTCGACGGCGGGCTGACGGACAATATCGGCGTCACCGGCTTCACGCTCGAGCGCTCCGCCGCGGGCACGCCTTACGGGCCGCTGTCGCCCTCGGCCGCTGTCCGCCTGAACACGCTGATCTTCATCGTCGCCGATGCGGGGAGCGACGGCGACGTGAACTGGGCGAAGTCCCTGCACGGGCCGAAGGCTTCCGAGCTCCTCGACGCCGTGACCAGCACCACGCTGGCCGCCTCGGTGCGCGACGAGTTCGATGCGCTGAAGCTCGCCGTCTCGCAATGGAAGGGCGAACTGGTGCGCTATCGTTGCGGGCTGCCGGCTTCCGCCGTTTCCGCCTATCGCGGTTCGGCGGCCGGCTGGAACTGCCGTGATGTCCGCCTTGTGGTCCAGCACCTGTCCTTCGCGGACGTCGATCCGGCGATGCAGACGAAGCTCAACGAGATTCCGACCAGGCTGAGGCTGCCGGTCGAGCAGGTCGACCTGACGATCGATGCCGGCCGCAAGGCGCTTGAGGTCAATCCGGACATAAAGGCGGCAGTCGTCGCGATCCGGGCTCGCGCCGGTGTCAGGCCGGCGATCACGACGGCCGAAGCGGATTGACATCATCAGGAGACGGTCTTGGCAAGATTCATCCTCCATATCGGCAACAAGTGCTTTTCGTCCTGGTCGCTCAGGCCATGGGTGGCGATGAAGCACCTGGATATACCTTTCGAGGAGGGCTTCGTGCGCCTGCGTACGCCGGAGACCGCGGCCAACCTCGCCAAGGTGTCGCCGACCGGCCAGGTGCCGGTGTTGAATCATGATGGCAGGATCGTCTGGGAAACGCTTGCGATCCTTGAATATCTTGCGGACCTGTTTCCCGAGAAAATGCTCTGGCCCGAAGACCTGAGCGCCCGTGCGCTGGCGCGCTCGGTGGCGACGGAAATGCATTCCGGTTTTCGCGAGGTCCGTTACGGCTGGCCGATGAACCTGCGGCGGCCGAAATCGCACAAGCCGCTCGATGCCGAGGGCGAGACGCAGCGGGCGAGGATTGAGGCGATCTGGCGTCAGTGCCGCGAGCAATATGGCCAGGGCGGCCCGTTCCTGTTCGGTCATTTCACCGCGGCCGATGCCATGTATGCGCCGGTGGTGACGCGCTTCGATACTTATGGCGGCGAACTGGCGCCCGTCACCCGCGCCTATGTCGACGCGGTCCTGGCGACGCCCGCGATGCGTCAGTGGTATGCGGAGGCCGCAAAGGAGCCGTGGCCGGAGCCTGGGCCGGACGAATAGAGCAATTGCGCGAAAACGTGTAACGTTCCGGGAATCTTGCACGGCGCTCGAGGCCCATATCTGTCTCTGGGTCGGCCGGCGGCAACAAGCTTTCGGGGGAAGGACCGATGGCCGGCAGCGAAACACCGCGTGAAGCCCTTGCGTCAAAAATCTTCCATTGCCGGCTGATCCCGCCGCGGCCCGACTTCGCCTTCACCATGACGGAGGAGGAGAGGGCGCTGATGGGCCAGCACGCCGATTATCTGCGCGGCAGGCTTCGCGACGGCACCATGATCATGGCTGGCCCGGTCGCGGATCCGGCCGGCCCCTGGGGGCTGCTGATCCTGCGTGCCGGCAGCGAGGCGGAGGCGAAAGCCGTGACCGATGCCGATCCCGTGTCGAGCTCGGGCCGCGGCTTCCGCTATGAAATCCTGCCGATGTTGAGCGTGATCATGTGAGGCCCGATAAAACGCCTTTCGCGCTCTTTTGCGGCGTGGGAGGCGTCTTTGCCGTCGACCGTTCTCGATTGCTCATGAATTGCTGACGGCTTGGGTAGAAATGGCCTGCCATGACATTGTTTCCGCATTCGACGATTTTCTGCCCTTTTTGCGGATAGCCCCAATGCCCGCCGCGATGTGATAAGAATGGCTGCAAGGCCACCGACGCGGGCTCCCGCAATTTAATCTGACGCCATATTGCTTTGTGCGTGGTCATGGCCGAAAGACGCTCTACCATTTCGGCATCAGCCTCCGGACAGGAGAAGGTTTTGACCGCTAACTCGAATGAACCATCTGGGCAGGCCTTGCCGAAACCGGCAAGCACACGCTGATGGCCACCAAACGCGTGCCATCAACGCCGATCGCCGCCGATGCGACCATCGCCGACATGGTCGGCACTCTTAACAAGCCGGTCGAATATGTTCGCCGAGTGCTGGAAAAGCTCGAACGCTGCAAGCGTGCGCATGGCGATGCCCAGGTGCGCGTCGGCGTGCGCGGCCGCGCCGACGCCCCGAACTATCTGATCGAGTACGCGCGGGAAGACGCCAAGACCCGTCAGCGCACCTGCTATCAGGATGCCGCCTACAGCGGCAGCACGCATCGTGAGCTGGCACCGCACCACATAGAGGACGCCAGGAACTGGTCGCCCGAGGAAATGAACATCACGGCGGTCTCGGCGCTGATTGGCCGCTTGCGCAACCCGAATGCGCCGTCATCGCGCTTTTCCGACGAGGATTGACATGGCCATAAAATTCTCCGCCAAGGACCAGCAGGCACCTCCGCCCGCCACAGCCAAGCCGGCCAAGCCGGCGGCGAAGCCGGATGCGCCTGTCGAGGTTGCGACCGATCTGTTCAAGTCCCCGGCCGAAGCGCCTGCGCGCAAGACCAGGAAGAAGTAGCGCCCTTGCCACAGGATGCCGGTTGCACAGCCATCGCGCCCGACCTGACCGGCCAGGCCTTTGTGTCTGTCAACGGGGATGCCGACCCGGTTCCAGTCTTCGACTGCCAGAGCTGCGGCGCCTGCTGCTCCTATTCGGCCGATTGGCCACGCTTCTCGACCGAGGATGACGAGCAGCTCGATCGCATTCCGGCCGAGCTGGTGGCGGCCGAACAGTCTGGAATGCGCTGTGAGGGTGGCCGATGCGCGGCGCTCACCGGTGACGTCGGCAGGCACACGGCGTGCAGCATCTACGAATTGCGGCCGGACGTCTGCCGCGCCTGCATGCCCGGCGGCGACGACTGCCTCATGGCTAGGGCCGCGCATGGGCTGACTGTGGAGTAGTCGCTCTCCTTGTGCGCCGCCATCCGGCCCGATACCTTTGCGTCGAGTAGGGCCATGGAGGAAACGCATGAGCATCGAGTTCCTGTTGACGTCGCTGATCATCGTGGCCTCGCCCGGCACCGGTGTCCTCTACACACTGAGCGCCGGCCTCTCGCGCGGCGCGCGCGCCGCAATCATCGCCGCCTTCGCCTGCACGCTGGGCATCATCCCGCATATGGCGGCCGCCATCACCGGCCTTGCCGCGGTGCTGCACACAAGCGCCGTCGCCTTCGAGACGCTGAAATATCTGGGCGTCGCCTATCTCCTCTACATGGCCTGGAACACATTGAAGGAAAAAGGCGGTCTCAGCATCGACGAGGACGCCGCGCCGCGCTCGACCGCCAGGACGATCACCTCGGGCATCCTGGTCAACATCCTCAACCCGAAACTGTCGATCTTCTTCTTCGCCTTCCTGCCGCAATTCGTCAGCACCGGCGAGCCGCACGCGCTGCCCAAGATGCTGGAGCTTTCCGGCGTCTTCATGCTGATGACCTTCGTCGTCTTCGCGGTCTACGGCGTGTTCGCGGCCTCCGTGCGCAGCCATATCGTGTCGCGGCCGAAGGTGCTGACCTGGATGCGCCGGACCTTCGCCGGCGCTTTCGTCATGCTCGGCGCCAAATTGGCATTGGCGGATCGCTAGTATCTGAGAATGTGCAGCGACTTGGATCACGACACGTTTCAGCAAAGGCTTAGCTCTTTCACATAGCCATCGCCTCGATGATCCGTCCGTTCGCGACGCACATCAGTTTGACGGCGCGCAACCGATCCCGTTGGCCATCGAGCAGCGCCAGCGGATCGCGGCGCGGTTCGCCCTATTTGGCGCGGGTCAAGGCGGCGGTTCGGTCCGGCAAGACAGCGCAGCATGCGGACGCTGCCGTCCGAAGAACGGCCATCATCCCACCGGCTTCTCGGTTGCAAACAAAAAGGGCGCCTTTCGGCGCCCTTTCCATATGCACGATGGATAGGACTTCTTAGAAATCCATGCCGCCCATGCCACCCATGCCGCCGCCAGGCATGCCGCCCGGCATACCGCCGGCGGCTTCCTTCTTCGGAGCTTCGGCGATCATGGCTTCGGTGGTGACCAGCAGGCCGGCGACCGACGCCGCGTCCTGGAGAGCCGTGCGCACGACCTTGACCGGGTCGACGATGCCCATGGCGATCATGTCGCCATACTCACCGGTCTGGGCGTTGAAGCCGAAGGTCGCGCCCTTGTTCTCGAGGATCTTGCCGGCAACGATCGAGGCTTCAGCACCGGCGTTCGACGCGATCTGGCGGGCCGGAGCCTGCAGCGCGCGGCGCACGATGTTGATGCCGGCCGCCTGGTCGGAGTTGGCGCCGGTCGCCTTGACGTTGGCCGAGGCGCGCAGCAGGGCCACGCCACCGCCGGCGACGATGCCTTCTTCCACGGCCGCGCGGGTCGCGTTCAGGGCGTCATCAACGCGGTCCTTCTTTTCCTTCACTTCCACTTCCGTCGCACCGCCGACGCGGATGACCGCAACGCCGCCGGCGAGCTTCGCCAGACGTTCCTGCAGCTTCTCCTTGTCGTAGTCCGAGGTGGTTTCCTCG
>RXJA01000278.1 GCA_003963455.1 Hyphomicrobiales bacterium | reverse complement strand
GTTATCTCGGTCCAGCCAAGCCTATTCGCTGACCACGCCGGTCGGTGCCGTCTCGATCTTGAAGGCCGCCGCCATCAGCGCCCGCGTGTAGTCGGTCTGCGGGCTGCCGAAAATCTGTTCGGAAGGTCCCGCTTCGACGACCTTGCCATTGCGCATGACGATGACGTCGTTGGCAAGGGCGCGGACGACCTTGAGGTCGTGGCTGATGAAGAGATAGGCGAGATTGTGCTTGGCCTGCAGGTTGCGCAGGAGATCGACCACTTGCGCCTGCACGCTCATGTCGAGCGCCGAGGTCGGCTCGTCGAGCATGACGAAGCGCGGGTTGAGCACCATGGCGCGCGCGATCGCGATGCGCTGGCGTTGGCCGCCGGAAAATTCATGCGGATAGCGATAACGCGTCTCGGGATCGAGCCCGACCTCGTTCAGCACTTGGACGACCTTGTCGTCACGCTCGTCGGGCGAGAGCCTCGGCTCGTGAACGCGCAGTCCTTCCTCGATGATCTCGGCGACGGACATGCGCGGGCTCAACGATCCGAACGGATCCTGGAAGACGATCTGCAATTCGCGCCGCAGCGGTCGCATGGCGCTGAAGGAAAGCTGGTCGATGTCGCGCGCATTGAAATTGATCGTCCCCGTCGACGAGATCATCCGGGCCAGCGCCAGGCCCAGCGTCGTCTTGCCGGAACCGGACTCGCCGACCACCCCGAGCGTCTGGCCGGCGCGCACGGTGACATCGATGCCGTCCACCGCCTTCACATGGTCGACGGTCTTGCGGAAGAAGCCCCTCTTGATCGGGAACCAGACCTTGATGTCCTTGCCGGTCATCACAGCCTTTGCATCCGCGTTCGCCGCCGGCGGCCTGCCCCTCGGCTCCGCGGCCAGCAGATGCTTCGTATAGGGGTGCTGCGGATTGGCGAAGATCTCCTTGGTCGGTCCGGTCTCGACGATCTTGCCCTTGGTCATCACGCAGACGCGGTCGGCGATCTTCCTGACGATGCCGAGGTCGTGGGTGATGAACAGCATCGACATGCCCTTGCGGCTTTTCAACGCCGCGAGCAGTTGAAGGATTTGCGCCTGCACGGTGACGTCGAGCGCCGTCGTCGGCTCGTCGGCAATCAGAAGTTCGGGCTCGTTGGCCAAGGCCATGGCGATCATGACGCGCTGGCGCTGTCCGCCGGAGAGCTGGTGCGGATAGGCATCGAGCCGCTTTTCCGGCTCGCGGATGCCGACCTCGTTGAGTAACTCCAGCACGCGCGCCCTGGCCTGCCGGTCGCCGAGCCCCTGATGCAGCTTAAGGACCTCGACGATCTGCTGCTCGACCGTGTGCAGAGGGTTGAGCGAGGTCATCGGCTCCTGGAAGATCATGGTGATCTTGTTGCCGCGCACGCCGCGCAAGGCTTTTTCTCCGGCTGCCAGCAGGTCGGCGCCCTGGAACAGGATCTTGCCCGACGGATGGCTGGCCATCGGATAAGGCAACAGCTTCAGCACCGACAGCGCCGAGACCGACTTGCCGGAACCGGATTCGCCGACCAGCGCCACGGTCTCGCCCTTGCCGATATCGAAGGACACATGGTCGACGGCCATCGACAGCCTGCCGCCTTGCCCGAAGGCAACGCTCAAGTCGCGGACGGAAAGCAGGGCTTCGGTCATTGGAACGTCTTGCGCGGATCGAAGGCGTCGCGCGCCGCCTCGCCGATGAACACCAGCAGCGACAGCATCAGCGACACGACGACGAAGCCGGAAATGCCGAGCCACGGCGCGTTGAGATTGCTTTGCGCCTGTTTCATGAGCTCGCCCAGCGAAGGCGAGCCGGGCGGCAGGCCAAAGCCCAGATAATCGAGCGAAGTGAGCGTCGAGATCGCGCCGCTGGTTAAAAACGGCAGGAAGGTCAGGGTCGCCACCATGGCGTTGGGCAGGAGGTGGCGGAACATGATGGTCAGATTGGGCACGCCAAGCGCCCGCGCCGCGTTGACATATTCGAAATTGCGCGCGCGCAGGAACTCGGCGCGCACCACGCCGACCAGTGCCACCCAGGAAAAGACCAGCATCAGGCCGAGCAGGATGAAGAAGCCGGGTGGCAGGATGGCCGAGATGATGAGCAGCAGATAGAGCACCGGGATCGCCGACCAGATTTCGATCACGCGCTGAAACAGAAGGTCGGTCCAGCCGCCGAAATAGCCTTGCACCGCGCCCGCGGCGACGCCGATCAGCGAGGAGCCCGCGGTCAGGATCAGGCCGAACAGCACCGAGATGCGGAAGCCGTAGATGAGCCGCGCCAGCACGTCGCGGGCCTGATCGTCCGTGCCCAGCCAGTTCCAGTTGCCGACGATGCAATCGGGATCGGCGGCCTGCTGCGGATACTGGGCGCAGCGCTTCTCCGCATCATATTGCCACGAGGGTCTGGCCGGGGCGGCGTCGGGGATGGCGTTGTTGACCGTGCGGTAGGAGTAGCGGATCGGCGGCCAGATCATCCAGCCATTGGCGTTGATCTCGTCCCGGATGACCGGGTCGCGATAGTCGGTCACGGCATAGAAACCGCCGAATTTCTCCTCGGGGTAGGCGACCAGCACCGGGAACAGGATTTCGCCCTTGTAGGAGGCGATGATCGGCTTGTCGTTTGCGATCCACTCCGAAAACAGCGACAGCACGAACAGGACGAGGAAAATCCACAGCGACCAGTAGCCCCGCCGGTTGGCCTTGAAATTCTGCCAGCGCCGGCGGTTGAGCGGCGACAGCCACGGCCGCTTGGTGCGTTTCGGCGCGCTTCCCGCGACGGCCTCGGACATCAGACGTCTCTCCGCTCGAAATCGATGCGCGGATCGACCCAGGTGTACATCAGGTCGGACAGCAATCCGACAAGCAGGCCCAGCAGCGAGAAGATGTAGAGATTGGCGAACACGACGGGATAGTCGCGTTGCAGGACCGATTTGAAGCCGAGCAGGCCGAGGCCGTCGAGCGAGAAGATGTTCTCGATCAGCAGCGAGCCGGTGAAGAAGGCCGAGATGAAGGCGCCGGGAAAGCCGGCGATGACGATCAGCATGGCGTTGCGGAAGACATGGCCGTAGAGCACCTTGTGCTCTGACAGGCCCTTGGCGCGCGCCGTCACCACATATTGCTTGCGGATCTCCTCGAGGAAGGAGTTCTTGGTGAGCAGCGTCGTCGTGGCGAAGGCGGACAGCACCAGCGCCGTCAGCGGCAGCGTCATGTGCCAGAAATAGTCGACGATCCTGGCCGGCCAGGACAACTGGTCCCAATTGTCGGACACGATGCCGCGCAGCGGGAACCAGTCCCAGAAGGAGCCGCCGGCGAACAGCACCATCAAAAGGATGCCGAACAGGAAGCTCGGAATGGCGTAGCCGACGATGACGACGCCGCTGGTCCACATATCGAACGCCGAGCCGTCCTTGACCGCCTTGCGGATGCCCAGAGGGATCGAGATCAAATAGGAAAGGATCGTGATCCAGATGCCGAGCGAAATCGACACCGGCATCTTTTCCAGGATCAGGTTGAGCACCGAGATGTCGCGGAAATAGCTGTCGCCGAAATCGAAGCGCAGATAGTTCCACAGCATCATGCCGAAGCGTTCGAGCGGCGGCTTGTCGAAGCCGAACTGCTTTTCCAGCTTCTTGATGAATTCGGGGTCCAGCCCCTGCGCGCCGCGGTATTTCGAACCGACATCGCCCGCCGCGTCGAAATTGGCCCCGGCGACATCGCCGCCGCCGCTGCCCAGGCGATCGTTGCCGCCCTGATTGTTGAGGCTGGCGATGACCTGCTCGACCGGTCCGCC
Source organism: Hyphomicrobiales bacterium (assembly GCA_003963455.1). GTDB lineage: Bacteria > Pseudomonadota > Alphaproteobacteria > Rhizobiales > Rhizobiaceae > Mesorhizobium. Next base: position 4,727 of record RXJA01000278.1, on the reverse strand, counting down.
CGGCGCGAACTGGATCACGGCGAAAGAGATCGCCATGATGCCGAACAGCGTCGGGATCATCAGCAGGATGCGGCGCAGGATATAGGCGCCCATCAGGCGGCCGGTCCCACGCGGATGATCATGTCAGGCTTTGCCAATCTTTGCCGCCTTGCCCTTGTCGACCCACCAGAGCGCTTCGACCGGAAAGCCGAAATCGGGTTTCTGCTCGGGGAAGCCGAACATGTCCCAAAAGGCGCTTCGGTGATTCGCCAGGTACCAACTTGGAATCCAATCGCGCCGCGCGCGCAAGACCCGGTCGAGCGCGCGCATCGCAACCGTCAGGCTTTCGCGGTCCCTGGCGGCGCCGACGGCATCGATCAGCGCGTCGATGGCCGGGCTCGCTATGCCTGGCAGGTTTCGCGAGCCCGGAATGCCGGCGCTGCGGGAGTGGAAGAAGATTTCGAGATCGTCGCGGGTCGGCGTGGCGCCGAAGCTGAAGGCGGCCGAAAGCAGATCGAAATCGAATGTCGATTGCCTGAGCTGGTACTGGGCCGAATCGACCAGCCTGATCGAGGCGTCGATGCCGATGGCCTTCATGTTGTCGACCCAGGGCGAATAGATCTGGATGAAGATGTCGTCATCGGCGAGGATCTCGGCCGACAGGCGCCCGCCCTTGTCGTTGACGACGAAATCGCCGGAGCGTTTCCAGCCCGCGTCGCCGAGAAGCTTGACCGCCTTGCCGAGCAACTGGCGGTCCCGCCCGGAGCCGTTCGACACCGCCTGGACCACGGCCTCGCCGAATGCCTCGGCCGGTATTTGAGCCCTCAGCGGTTCCAGCAAGGCGAGTTCCTGCGGCGAGGGCATCCCCTCGGCGCGATAATCCGACTTCTCGAAGCAAGACTGCGAGCGCTCATAGGAGCCATAGAAGAAATTGCGACGCGTCCATTCGAAATCGAAGCAGAGCGTGATCGCTTGCCGAACCCGGGGGTCGCGGAATTGCTCGCGCCTCTGGTTGACGGCGGTGGCCTGCATGGAGGGCACCTTCTCCGCGGGAAACTCGCGCTTCGCCACCCTGCCGTCCTTCACGGCCGGGAAATCATACCCGGTCGCCCAGATGCGTGAGACGAACTCCTCCTTGTAGAGGATTTCGCCCTTCTTGAAGGCCTCGAACGACGCGTTGCGGTTCTGGTAGAACTCGATGCGGATGCGCTGGAAATTGTTCTGGCCGCGATTGACCGCAAGGTCGTTGCCCCAATAGTCCGCGACCCGCTCATATTCGATCCAGGCGCCGGCCGACCAGCGGCCGACCTTGTAGGCGCCCGAGCCGAGCGGCGGGTTGAGCTGCGAGGAATCGAACGGATTGGCGCTGAAGAAGGCCTTGGACAGGATCGGATACTGCACGACGTTGAGGATGGTGCGCGCCGTCTGCTTGCCGGTGAATTTGAGCTGCAGGGTGTGGGCATCCACCGCGATCGCGTCCTCAAGCTGCGCGAGCGGCAGCGAATAGTCCGGATGGCCCTTGTCCTTCAGCAGCTTGAAGGTGAAGGCGGCGTCCTCGGCCGACAGCGGCGAGCCGTCATGAAAGCGCGCCTGCGGGCGCAACGCAAAGATGAAGCTGTTGCGGTCGTTGGAAATCGTGACGCTCTCGGCGACCAGTCCGTAGACGGCGTCGGGCTCGTCCAGCGCCCTTGCCATCAACTGGTCGAAGCACATTTCCATGCGCTGGGGAGCGGAGCCTTTGGGGACGAAGGCGTTCAGCGTATCGAAGGTGAGCGGGCTCTGGTTGGCGCCCCAGTTGGGCGGCAGGAAGTTGAAGGTGCCGCCTTGCGGCGCGCCGACATCGACATAGTCGAAATGCGTGAAATCCGGCTTGTATTTCAGGTCGCCGAAAGCCGACAGGCCGTGCAGCTTCACGCCGGTCGGCGTCTCGGCGAAAGCCCGGCCCGGCAGCAGCGCGGCGGCCGTCGCCGCGGCGCCGAGCGCCAGGAAGTCGCGGCGGGGAAGCACGTGCCGCCGTTCCATCAATTGCCGCTCTTATATTTGGCGGCCAAGGCCTTTTCCTTGTCGGTGTCGATCCACCAGGAATCGATGTCCGCGCCGCGGTAGCTGGGCTGCTTCTCCGGAATGCCGAACTTGTTCCAGTAGGCCAACCACACCACCGCGCGATAGAATTGCGGCACCACATAGTAATTCCACAAAAGCACCCGATCGAGCGCATGCGTGGTGGCGACGAGGTCATCGCGGTCGGTGGCGAAGATTATGCGGTCGACCAGCGCGTCGATCACCGGATCCTTGATGCCGGCATAGTTGCGAGATCCAGGCGTCCCGGCCGCTTTCGAGCTCCAGAAGTCGCGCTGTTCGTTGCCGGGCGATTCCGACTGCTGGAGCTGACCTGTGATCACGTCATAGTCGAAATTGTTGACGCGGTTGATGTATTGGGTCTGGTCGATGATGCGCAGACTGGCGTCGACGCCGATCTTGCGAAGATTGGCGATCCAGTTGCCGGTCAGCACCTGATCGGTTTCGTTCCAGCCGAGGATCTCGAACTTGAACGGCTGGCCGGTCTTGGCATTCAACATCTTGCCGCCCTTGATCACCCAGCCTGCCTGGGCGAACAGATCGACGGCCTGTTTCAGATACTTCCTTTCCGCCTGCGGCGAGTCATAGACCGGCAGCTTGAATTCCTGCGTGAAAAGCTCCGGCGGCAGCTTGTCGCGGTACTTTTCGAGGATTTCCAGCTCCTTGCCCTGCGGCAGGCCGCTCGATGCCAGTTCGGTGTTCTGGAAGTAGCTGGCGGTGCGGGTGTTGTAGTTGAAGAACAGCGTGCGGTTCATCGTCTGGAAGTCGTACGGATAGGTCAGCGCTTCGCGCACCCGCCGATCCTGGAACAGCGGCCGCCGCTGGTTGAGCATGAAGGCCTGCATGGGCTCCGGCGAACTGGTCTTGAACTCCTTCTTGATGACGTCGCCGGCCTTGATCGCCGGAAAATCATAGAATGTCGCCCATTTCTTCGAGCTGTTTTCCGGCTTGATGTCGTCGAGCCCGCCCTTGGTGAAGGCCTGCCATGCGGCGTTGTCGTCCAGCATGTAGGTGAAGCGCTGGGTGTCGAAATTCTCGCGCCCGATCTTCACCGGCAGCTTGGCGGCCCAATAGTCGGGCACGCGCTGCCAGACGATTTCCGAACCCGGCTTGAAGCTGGCGATCTTGTAGGCGGCCGAACCAAGCGGCGGCTCCAGCGTCGGCCTGGTGATATCGCGCTTCTTGCCGCTGGCGTCGGTTCCTTCCCACCAATGCTTCGGCAGCACGACGAGGTCGCCGAGGATCTTGGGCAGCTCACGGTTGCCCTTCTGGTTGAAATGGAACTCGACCTCGCGGTCCGAGACCGCGACCGCTTCGGTGACGTTCTCGAAATAGCGACTGTACATCGGGCTGTTAGCCTTCAGCACCTGGAACGACCAGATCACGTCTTCGGTGGTGATCGGCTGGCCGTCATGCCATTTTGCGCGCGGGTCCAGGCGGTAGGTCGCGGAGGAATAATCGGACGGATATTTGTAGGCATCCGCGATCAGCGGGTGGCTGACGCTGCCTTCGTCCGTCGCCTGCTCCATCAGCGTGTCGTAAAGCAGGCCGCCGCCGAATTGCACGAACCCCGCGGCCGGCGACCCTTGCACGATGTAGGGGTTGAAACTGTCGAACGTGCCCTGGACGACGGAATTGTATGTGCCGCCCTTCGGAGCGTCGGGATTGACGTAGTCGTAGCGCTGGAAATTCTCGCCATATTTCGAAGGTCCGATCAGCGACGACGTCGTGTGCCAGTCATCGGCGAAGCTGGCCTGCAGGCTGGCGGTGAAGGCGAGCGCGAGCGCCGATGCGAAAAGCGTGCGGAAGCGGCCAACCTTCATGCGTTCTCCTCGTCGCGAAATTCAATCACCGCAATCTAGATCATCTGACGCCGGTGGAAACCGCAAGGGCCGGCTTTGTAGCGGTCCATGCAGGCTTCCTAACAGAAAAGCCGGGACGAACCCGGCTTTTCTGAGGATAGCTCGATTACAAATTGTTTATTGAGCGGGCGCCGCGGGCTTGGCCGGCGCTGCGCCTTCGGCCGGCTTGGCGGCGCCATCCGCCGGCTTGGCGGCATCGGCCGGCTTGGAAGCGTCGGCGGCGGCCCCGGGCGTCGGCAGCGGCTTCGGATTGTCCGACAGCGTGCGCAGATAGGCGATGACATTGGCGCGGTCTTCATCCTTCGGCAGGCCGGCGAAGCCCATCGCCGTGCCCTTCACGAACTTCTTCGGCGAGGTGAGGAAGTGATTGAGGTTGTCGTAGGTCCAGTGCTCCTGGCCGCCCTTGGAGAAATCCTTCATGCCGCTCGAATAAGCAAAGCCGGCATGCTCGGCGACGGGACGGTCGACGACATCCCAGAGATCCGGGCCGACCTTGTTCGGACCGCCCTTCTCACCCGAGTGGCAAGCCTGGCATTTCTTGAATATGGCGGCGCCCGTCTCGGCATTGGCGGTGGCGAGCAACTCGGCGATCGGCTTGGCTTCCGCCGCGGGAGCGGCCGGACCGCCCTCGGTCTGTTCCTGAGCTTCGATGGCGAAGCCGGGCTTTTCCGGCGCCGGCGAGGCGAACAGCCCGTCCGAAACGAGGCCTATCGAAAAGATGACGAAGCAGGTTCCCAGAAATCCGCCGAGCAGCTTGTTGACTTCGTTGGAATCCATACGCCCCTTGCTCCCTTTTCCGGCGGACCG
>RXJA01000352.1 GCA_003963455.1 Hyphomicrobiales bacterium | reverse complement strand
ATCGTGCCGCCGCTGGCGGCGATCGCCAACGCGGTGTCGAATGCCGTCGGCGTGCGAATGACCCACATCACGATGTCGCCGCCGCGCATTCTCGCGGCGCTCGACGCGGAACGGGAAGGCTAATGCTGAAAAGCGCCAGGCGCTTTTCAGCTCACGTCCCCGCCCTATGAGGAGGCCGGGGTAATGGTCGAGGTCACCCTCTGGGGCTCCCTCAGCGCCGTCGCCGGAGGCAAGGCCAGGCACGAGATCGAAGCCAAGGACATAAGGGAGCTGTTCCGCAAACTGGCGGAACAGTATCCCGGGATAGAGCCTTGGATCGATCGCGGCATCGCGGTGGCGATCGACGGGACGATTTATCGCGATACGTGGAGCAAGGAGCTGCCCCCGGGGGCGGAGATATTTCTGCTGCCGAGGCTGGCTGGGGGGTAAGATGTGCAGAAATGATCTGCCCCTTCGAACTCGGATATGTACCTAACACTGCCTGAAGTGTCGGGCTGAAACAGACTTAAGCGACGCACTTTAAGCATTTGTATTTTATATATGTCGCGCAAAATCGCCGCGCACTTTCGGCCGACATGCGTTAGCCCAGTTCCGATGGGAAGATCGCATCGGCTGATCCTTTAAGAAATTGTCCGGTGGAAGGTAGGAGCAAAAGCGCCAAGCGAGTAGGCACATCTAGCTTCATTGCCTTGCCCAGCATGGCTGCCCGTTCGCGGATCTTGATCGGAGTCGGAGGGATCATATCCTCCAGTAATCTCATTACAACCTGATCGAGGAACTTGAACGTTATTCCATCTGTAAGCACATTCGCCTCAATGGCGACCATGACCTCATTGTTGAAGCCGGTTGTATTGCACGCTCTAACACCGGCTTCCGTGATCTGAACAAGTCCACCCGGACGAACGATGAACCCTGCTTGACGCAAGAATTCCAAGTATTCGCTTAAACGCTCTGAGGAGACGTATTTCGACACGCCACCCTCCTGCCTCTGCAGGAGGAAGATTGGATCCGACCTGACCGTCGTCCTCAGTTGATCCATCGAGAGGGGTTCTGCCTGGATAATCTGAAGTAGCCTGAACACCCGCCCATAGATACTGCGGCCGGAGGCAAAGGGATTGTAGCCGATTGGAACACGGCGCGGCGCGGCCAAAAGAACGGTGTTACCATATTCCCCGTACGCGCGAGGGATCTGAGATAAGCCTGCCTGCGACACGGTGGAGACCATTCTACCTCGGGCGTTCTCGAAAACCTTATTGTAAGTCATCCCTTCATGTCGGCGGTCGAACCGCTGATCGTTCTTTCTGATTGGGGCTTCAAGGGCGCGGAGTACAGCGTCGGAAAATGCTGCATCGAACGCGTAGGCGTCGCCCGTTCCGAACATTGCGAACCAGTCGCCGCTAGCGACACGGAACTGTTGTTCGGTTCGTCCTGCATGACACGTGTCCAGAATAACAACGAGTTTTCGAATTCGTTCACTTGCAATTGTGTCGAGCAGCCATCGCAGCTGAATGGACCGGTTGTTACCGTCCTTATCGACATCAACGATGAGGCGTATATCGTCCGGTCCCTCGCTCACGCTGTGCCCGACGAAGTACACTAACAGTTCGGTGTCACCAGAGATATTTGATGAGTTGTCAAGCTGTGCGACGATATCGGCACGAGATGGGTTCTCAAGCGCGGCTGGTTTCATCGTACGATCGGCAAGTGCTCTGAAACCGTATCGATCCTCGTCGAAAATCTTCTGCCATCGTCCCAACAACGACAAGACTTTCTGCGGAGTAGGAATAGCACGTCCAGCAGCTTTCCAGCTGCCGATCACAAGCGCCCGACGGTCGACCATGACTAGCTCTGGATCGACTCGAGGATCTTCTTGATGACACTGGCCGCGATTGGCAGCGCCACCTCTTTACCCAGAAACTTGATCTTCACAGTCGGCTTTTCTCCGCCCTCGGCATCTCCGCTCTGAGTGGGCTTCTCGCCTGATTGCTTGGAAGTGGCAGCAGCGACAATCTCATTGATGGCGTAGATGAGCGCTGAGGCATAAGCCTTAGCCATGGCGGGATCAGTGGCGATGTCGATGATCCAATGAAGTGCTGAAAGATCACCCTGCGCTCCTGGCGGCGCTGGGCGCTCCTTAGGCTTGGGCGCTTTTGTGCCCGTGGTGACAGCAAGTTTATCCAGTTCCGCTTGAATGTTCGTAACGAGCGCATCACGGTCCACACCTGCGGCAGCGGATCCGCCAGTGTCCATGGTAACTTCAATCTTCACGAATGCCCCCTAACAATTCGATTCACCCAACGCACTGTTATGTAGTGTTCCTGGAAATACATTTCCATCTGAATCCCGGGAATAGTTCTTAAAAAATGCGACGCGACTCAGATTTCTGGTGGGTCAATAAGTGGAACGGTGGCAGTTCAGCCACGCACTTCGACCGCCCACAGGCGTAAGCGCCTATCCTGCACATCGCCGATCAACGCTTCGTAAGATCAATGTCGAGCCGGTCCTTGTAGACACTTATACGCTTGCGCGCGCGATTAACCACATCCTCGAAGAAAAGCATCTCTTCGTAGAGCTCGCCAAGGACTCGACTGCTTTCAGGGTCTGACAGCGGGCTGGAACGAAAATAACCTTTCCCAGTCGGGAATCTCGTGTAGCCGGTCATCCTAAGGCGGTTGACTGTGTCGCCGATAAGGTACCCATAGAACTTCCTAAGGCGCCCCTTCGACTTGGCTGCCAGCAGGTGAGCATATTCGGACAGGTCACCAGTATGCTCGTCCATGCTGACTCCCGGCGCCTTGAACTCGACAATGATGGCCGAGCCCTCTTTGCTAAAGATCGCGATGTCCGGCCTTAACGCACCGTTTGTATCGGCCCGCTTGCTCAAGATTCGTTCGAAGTCCTCGTCGACACTGGCCTCGAATAGCTTTTCTGCGCCATTCCACCGTATCTGAGACAACGGTTTATCCGAAGCAATGTATTCGTAGTACTGGTATTCTTCGCTCAGCAACCAAATATCGTGATCGGATACCTCGCTGCTGTCTTTCCTCATGGGAAAGAAGATGCTGTGAATGATCCGCTCGTCTTCGCGCCGATCCACCGCCGCAGTTTGCACATCGAGCCTTTTTTCACAGGCAAGCGATAAGATTTCCACTATTGCCGCGCGACGCACCACGAGTTGCGACAGGTTGGCCATATCGAAAGATTTCAACGATGAAGTGTAGCGCCATGACAACTCATGAATCTTCTGACGGAAGTCGGCCGTGTGGGGCTCTGCCTTCACGATCTCCTCCTTAAGGTCGAATATCTCAGCAGTGTCTGCGATAATTCGATCTTGATACTTCTTGAGTACCCTCTCCGCGACCGATTTTGCTGTGTCGCCATATACGACACGAGTCTCGGTTTCCGTCAGCATGGGGGCCGACACGCCGAACCTCTCGGCGGCATCTGCAATCACCTCATCACGGCTCCAACCGGCTGGTGTCACAAACCCATCGATGATCGGGTCAATTTTCTCATACAAAGCGGAGTAAGAGATCGTAGAATCCATGTACATATCTTCCGCCGGGATATCCTCAGGGATGCCTTCGAAATCATCGCGCTGATCGTTTACGCGTTCATCGAGCAGCGGACCCTCGACGAGGACGATGTGATAGTACCCGTTAACCGGGCTGTTTTGCTCAGTGCGCGTCCGTAAATAGCGGACTGTGATGTCCTTTACCGCTGATGACTTCGCACACAGCGAAATGGCGTTGTTAGGGAGATGGAACTGACCAGCGTCGAGTTTGTAGTGCGAGAGCTTAAACTCCCGAGATTGGCCGAGTGGGCGACCGGTTTGCGGATCGCGTTCTTCGATTTGGACATCGCGAACTTGCGACACAGGCGGCAGATCGCTGGCACGTAGAAAATCAGTTTGGTCGCTTCCGTCGGAATAGGTTGTCTTGAAGATGATCTCGAAGTCACCCAACTCCGGCTTTAAACTAACGAGTCTCTGTAGCAGCGCCATAAGGATATGTCTCTTGACGGTCGCGGCGGAGAAAATACTGGCAATCGAATCGGTCGCGTAAACGCGTTCGCGCGCGGCAGCCTTCAGACCTGAAAGCGTAATCGTTGTGCCAATGTTAGCTTCTTGGCCCTCGTCAATCTGAAAGTCATCGTATTCCAGTTTCTTGCGTCCATCGGCCGATCCAAGCGCTCGATGGCGCACACGGTCACCATCCAGATATGTGCTGTCTATGCTAATGCGGCTGAAATGGTGGAAGAATTGGATGCGGCCGGATCCTTTGCACTTCCCGATGCCTGCGATCGCAAGATCGTCCTTGTAGGAGGTATCCTTCGTCAAGAAGGCATTCGTTTGCTCATCCCCTAACCCGCAGCCATTGTCGGCACAAGAAATCGAAATATCTATCTGCTGCCCCAGCAGGTCGATCGCAAACAGTTGGATAGAAAGGCTAATTTTAAGATTGAGATCGCGCGGATCATCGTGACGTCTTATCAGAAAGGAATCGATAGAATTTGAGATCATCTCCTCTATGACTACATACTTGTTTGAGCTTATCTTGGTGTTCTTCAGACTACCGCGAATGTCCAAAGTCATATTTTAACCCGCTTAACAGCCTGTATCGTCACGATATGTGGCCGGTCATTCACGTCGAAGTCAAGAGAACACACTTTTGGGCCGACTCGAGAGGCGAACCCTACCAATCTGCCGTTTGACCCATTCCTCTTCAACCCGGCCGACAGGTCCTTTCAGTCAACAGAACTCGACCTCATAGATCGGTTCCTCCCCCTTACCCCGGCTCCGTATTCACCTCCAGCGCTTCCGCCTCGTCCTCCTCGCCGAACATTTCGCCATGCACTCCGAGCGCGCGGCCGATCCAGATCGGGTCGATCAGGTGGTCGCGCTCGGGGTTGGTGGTGTTGGGGTGAAATGAGGATGCTCAGTGGCTCATTATCAGCCATGGAGCCAGCGTGGCGAAGATTTCGGTGGCGAAGGAGACCTGGTACATAGTCTCATCGTGCGCGCCTGCCGGCTCGTCGCGCCAGTTGCCGAGACGCGCGCGAAAACGTTCGCCTATACGCTCGCGCAGCCATTCGGCCTGCCCGGCGCTCAGCCGCATCGCTGCGACAGATGTGGGCGTGATAGCTGACGATCTCCGACCGGCTGCCTGTCAGCTTTGAACGAGAACAATTGTCCCGTCACTTCAATAAGCTTTTCTTGTGACCGAATTCACATACCTCGATTTTTGAAGTCTCTAATGAGACTTTGCAAAGTAAAGGCAGAGGAGCAATGAAATGGGAAGCATGCAGAGCACTACCGCCGTAACTTTAGTTAACAACCCTCCGCGCCCGGCCAACGGAGACGGCGACATTATTATGCAGGTCGGCAGCAGGGAATTCTCGGTCAAATGGAAGAATGGAATTCCGGACGTATCGTCGGACACCGCTCCGGCGGTCATGATGAGGACTGACGAGAAGAAGCTTGGCGCCGTCCAGTGCTACAAATGCTGGGTCGATACGGTGTCGGGGGCGTGGGTCTGCCTTCCAACCGCTTGCTGACCTGAAATAGGGCATTCGAAGGCCCGCTTCCAAAGGGGAGCGGGCTTTTAGAGAGATGTGCCCGTCAGCCGCTGATGCTCGATCCAAGCTCGACCCCCACGACTCCGACGGGCGACCTGAAGGATACTCCCGGCCACGGCATGGACGGGCAGTTGCAGTTCCCCCCAAATTCCCCCCTCACCGCACGGATACTTCTCTGGACGTTAGAATGTCGACTCTGGCTTATGGACTCTGGGGCTTATTCCTGGCCTTAACTATCCCTTATCCGAAAGCAAAATCCACCCGTATTTCCAACGGCTTGCTGAACATGTCCGCGGTGGCTTTATTTGGTCACCCACCATCTTTCACCCCAGCCGCGATGCTTTCCGCCGCGCTCCCGCCAGCGCATCGAGGCGCTGTTGAAGGTGCCCGTTGAGCACGATCATTTCCTTGAGCGCCTGCACGGGGTCGCCCTTGTGAAGGGCGATGAACTTGTCGGCCGTTGATTGAAGCGCGGCCTCCTGGCGGCTGTCGAGCCTGACGATGCGGTCCACTTCCCACACTCCTGATGCTGGAAGCCTGACAGTGAACAAAAGAGGAACAAAATTGTCAAGGTCGAATTGACCGGCAAGGAATAGGTTCCTATCCGTATTCGATGCCCGAGCAACCGCCCAAGCGCCGCACCACCATCTGGTTCCTCAGTTCCGCCCTCCAGCACGGCCAGCTGGTGTGGGTCGATTGCGGGTATTGCCATGATCGCCATGGCCGCCGCTATTACGACCCCGGCGACCTGATAAAGCTCTTTGGCGATGTCGATGTGAACCGCCTCGGCCGCGCGATGAAATGCGAGCGCTGCGGCCGAAGCGACAACATCGAATGCGACGTGATCGTGCCTGTCGCCGCCGAGCGCGCGCGGATGACCGTGCGCCGCCTGGTCAAGATAAAGGTTCGCAAAAGCCCGGTCTGGCGCGACGACTAGGAGCGCGTCGCGATCTTCCAGATCCGCCCCATGCGCTTCAAGTCTTTGTTTTTATGCATGTCGTTGCCCCAGAACCGCTGCACACTTCTGGGCGACATGCATTAGAACAACGATCCTTGGGCCGGCGGCACGGGAGCCTGCTGCGGGAACTTGATCTGCGTGGCCGGCTTCTCGACGATCACCAGCGCGTCGTCCGGAGCGGTGCGCTGCATGTGCCTGGCTTCGGACCATGGCGCGGTGAGCCAGGTCTCGACCTCGTCGCGCGTGGTCAGGATCACCGGCATGGCCTTCTCGTGGATCGGCGCGATCAGGGCGTTGGGTCTGGTCGTCAGGAAGCCGTAGAGCTCGAAGTCGCCCGGCCCGTCCTTCACCCTGCGCACACCCTGCCAGCGCGTCCAGAAGCCGGCGAAGAAGAACAGCGGGCGCTCCTCGCTTCGGGCAAACCAGTAGTTGCGCTGAATGCCCGTCTCCGGGTCCTTGTCGTTCGGCGTCGGGCTCGGCTCGGCAAAGCTCGTCACCGGCACCACGCAGCGGTTCTCGACGCCGACATATTGCTGCCAGTGGGCATATTGCGGGTTGCGGATGTTGGTGGTGCCGTAGTCGGCCTTGCCCTTCACCCGCTCGGCCGGCGTCGGCATGCCCCACAGCAGCCTGGCAAGCTCGCGCTGGCCGTCCGGCGCGTTGCGCACGACGGGTCCCGGCATGTTGGGGTAGACATCCAGAGAGGGCTCGAGGTTGCCCATGATGTCGCGCATGGCGCGAGTCCATTCGCGGATGGCGTCCTGGCTGGTGGTGATGTTGTAGAGATTGCACATGGCGGCGAGTGTGCATTAACGAAGCGATGTCCGCCAGTGGCGGCTCCCCCCTCGCCCAACGCCGGCCTCGGCTGACCTAATCGGCCCCGAGGCCCACGCGGAAAGATCACCGCCGCGGTGGAACCGGCATCATGCCGTCGCGGCTCTCGCCGGCGAGGCGCGCCTGTCCGGCGGTCTTGCCTGGCGACGACTCCCGCAACAGTTGCACTCTCGCGCGGAACCAAACGCGCCTCTGGCGCGTAGTTTCGCCATCCTTCTCATTCCAAAAGGCAGGTGCCCATGCCCATCGGCAGGAAACGCAGGAAGCATTCCGGCAGCGATCTCTTGCTGGCCCCCGTGGTCATCGGCATGCGGGTGCCGTTGATAGCGCTCGATGCGTTGAGCGGGGCGCCCAACGGTAAGGAGGCGATGCTGGCGGTTCAGGAAAAAGCGATTGCGGCGGCCGAGGGCCTGTTCGCGGCGCAGGCGGCGACGTTCAAGGCGGCGCTCAGCTTCTGGCCGGAGCTTCTTGCGGGCAAAAGCCCTTCGCTGCTGGACGGCAGGGCGGCAGGCGCCGCCACGGCAGCCGCGCTGAGGCCCGTGGCAAGGCGCGTCCGGCACAACTACGACCGGCTGTCGGGAAAGCGCTGACCCGGCGCCTCCACCAGGTATACAAGCCTCCGCAACGTAGGCGCGAAATTTCCTCCTCACCCCACGGATACATCTTCCGCCTCGCGCGTTAATGCCCCCATGGTGGACGGGCTCAACGCATGGCCTTCGGGGAATAGCGAAGTCGCGGGATTGATCCGCGGCTATTCCTGGGATTCCAGCCCGCTCGGGCCGCCTGATGCGTGGACGCCCAGCCTTCGCACCACGGTCGACCTCATGCTCGCGGCACAAGCCGAGATCGTGCTGTTCTGCGGGCCGGATTTCGTCGCGCTTTATAACGACGCCTATGCGCCGACCATCGGCGACAAGCATCCGCGCGCGCTGGGCCGGCCGGCGCGGGAGAACTGGGCGGAGCTTTGGGACGACCTCGAGCCTCTGCTCAGCGGCGTGCTCACCACCGGCGAGACGTTTTCGGCCAAGGACCGGCCTTTCTACATCGAGCGCTCGGGCGGGGTGGGCGAGACGGTCTATTTCGACGTTTCCTATTCGGCGGTGCGGGCGCAGGACGGCTCGGTCGAGGCTGTGCTGTGCATCGTCTCGGAGACCACGGCGCGGGTGCTGGCGGCGGCGCGGGTGCGTGAGCGCGAGCAGCGGTTCCGC
>RXJA01000400.1 GCA_003963455.1 Hyphomicrobiales bacterium | reverse complement strand
TCCGCTGCAACTCATCAAGATGGGATGCAAGAGACATGATTGGTTCTCCCTTTCATGGTTTCCTCGATTGCAGCCGTCGCAGGCACGTCCACCGCAGGTTGAGACTGTGACGGCACGATGATAGTTTGCCACCAACCGATCTCGATGTCGAATGACACGTGGTAGCATTCCACGACAAAGTGAAATGTGATAAGGGCTGCGCGCCGGTCGCCGATCAAACCCAACCGGTCCCGCCCAAACAGCCCGATTGGGCGATGCATACGCTAAACGGTAGATAATGTCCGAACAGGAACAGGCTGAAATACGCCTCGAATATTCCCGGCTCAAACAAGAACACGCCGATTTCGACGCCGCCATCAACGCGATGATCGCCACGGGCTGCGACCCGCTTCAGATCCAGCGCATGAAGAAGAAGAAGCTGATGCTGAAGGACAGGCTGATGGCGCTGGAAGACCGCATCATCCCTGATATCATCGCCTGATCTGATCTACGCCGCGATCGAAAGCCGCGCCGCGCGCTCGCGCAGCAAGGCGATGAGCTCGCCGGTCCGGTCGTCGGACGTGTCGATCGGAACCACCAGGCACATCGTCGCCTCGACCTTGCCGGGGGCCGAGAAGACCGGCGCCGCCAGGCATTTGGTGTAGGCGTCGACGAGGCCCGACGTCACGCAATAGCCGGTGACGCGCGCCTTGGCGATGTCATCGATGAAGTCGTTGAGAACAAGCCTGCGGCCATCCGGCAGGACGAGGTCGTCCTCGGCGATCATGGCCTCGATCCGGCTGCGCTCGAAACCCGCAAGCAGCAACCGGCCCGAAGCGGTCCAGGGCAGCGGTATCTGCAGGCCGGTGGCCGAGCTGATGCGGAACGGCCGCGTGCCGGGGCTTGAATGGACGATGGTGTAGCGGCCGCTCTGCAGCATGCACAGTTCCGAAGTCTCGCCCGTCTCGTGCGACAGCGTGTCCACCTCCTGACGACCCCGCCGCAAGAGGTCGTTGCCGCGCATATAGGCCATTCCATAGAGGTAGAGCTTCTTGCCGAAATAGACGCGGTTGCCGTCGCCGGCCATTTCCAGCAGCCCGGCATCGACCAGGTCGCGCACCAGCGTGTAGGTCGTGGAGCGCGGTGCGTTCACCCCCTTGGCCAGTTCCCCTATGCCGATCGCGCGCTGGGTGGCGTGCAGGAACTCGAGGATATGCAGCACGCGATTCAAGCCTTTCTCGCGCGAATTCGCGGGCCGCTCTTCGTCCGCGCTTACGGCCGGCCATTCGGCCTGCGCATTGACATCTTGCATTGTCGATTCCTGATGTTAGTATCTGTCTTGTACAGGATACATGTGTCTCTTGTAAGAGACAATCGATTTGTTGATCACAGACGCGTGTATCGCTCGAAGGGGAACACAATACAAAAGGAGGTCGCCGTGAACGACACATCCGGAAGACGTGATTTTCTGAAACTGGGAATGGCGGGGCTGGCCACCGCCGGCGCGCTGACCGCGATAAGCGCCGAAAAGGCCGCCGCTCAAGCCGCGTCCGACAGCGTGCTGCGCACCGTGCTCGACCGCGGCAAGCTGATCGTCGGCACTGGCAGCACGAACGCGCCATGGCACTTCGAAAACGATGCCGGCGAACTGGTCGGCATGGACATCACCATGGGCCGCATTCTCGCCAAGGGTCTTTTCGACGACCCGACCAAGGTCGAGTTCGTCATGCAGGATCCCTCGCAGCGCATACCGAACGTGACCACCAACAAGGTGGACATCACCATCCAGTTCATGACCATGAGCGCCCAGCGCTCGCAACTGATCAATTTCTCCAGGCCTTATTATGTCGAAGGCGTCGCCCTGCTGACGCTTCCCACCGCTGAGAACAAGACCTTCGACAAGCTGCTTGCCGGCGGGTCGGCAACGCGCGTCTCCATCCTGCAGAATGTCGATGCGGAAGCCTCGGTCCATATCGCGCTGCCGCAGGCCCAGGTGATGCAGATCGACACCCAGGCCAACGTCCTGCAGGCGCTCGAATCCAAGCGCGTCGACGCCGCCGCGGTCGATCTCTCCACGGTGCGCTGGCTGGCCTCGCGCAATCCCGACAAATATTTCGACGCCGGCAAGAGCTGGTTCTCCATGCTCTACGGCGCGGCGCTGCGGCAGGGCGATCTCGACTGGCTGACCTTCGTCAACCAGACCTTCACCATCGCCATGTTCGGCCATGAAACGGCGCTCTACGACGCCGCCTTCAAGGAATATTTCGGCCAGGAGCCGCCGCCGCGCCATCCCGGCTTCCCGATCATCTGAACAAACCGGAAGGGAAGAGCGCCTCCCGGTGCTCTTCCTTTCCCTGGCATTTCGAGGCGCTCGGCACCGAGAGAGGCGCATGGGCTATACGCTCAATTTCAACCTGATCTGGCGGCATTTCGACAAGCTGTGGGGCGGCCTGCTGCTCAGCCTGGAGCTTGCCGTCATCTCGATCGCCATCGGCATCGTCATCGGGCTGGTGCTGGCCGTCTGGTACGTCTCGGCCGGACGAGTGGTGCGCGGCGTCATCGCGGCTTACGTCGAGTTCATCCGCAACGTGCCGCTGATCCTGCTCGTTTATCTCGTCTTCTACGGTCTGCCGACGGTCGTCGACATCGCCTACAGCGCTCAGACCTCCTTCGTTGCCACGCTTGCGCTCTACAGCGGCGCCTATCTGGTCGAGGTCTTCCGCTCCGGCCTGGAGGCCGTGCCGCGCGGCCAGATCGACGCCGGCAAGGCGATCGGGCTGACGCCGTGGCAGCGGCTCATTCATGTGCGCCTGCCGACGATGATGCGCATCACGCTGCCGGCTTTGTCGAACACCTTCATCTCACTGTTCAAGGACACCTCAGTCGCGTCCGTCATCTCGGTGCCGGAGCTGACCTATGGCGCGCAGTGGATCAACTTCAACACATTCCGCATCGTCGAGGTCTATCTGGTGGTGACGGCGATGTATCTGGTGACGGGCTACGCCCTGCTTTTCGCGCTCCGCCTCGTCGAGCGCTGGTACAGGACCGCGCGCTGAGATGCTTGGCCAGATCGCCTATGCCTTGCCGTTCCTCGCCGAAGGCTTCGCGCTGACGCTTTGGGTGTCGTTCCTGGTGGTGGTGCTGTCGCTGGTCGCCGGCGTCATCCTCGGCGTCGGGCTCGTCTACGGACCCGCCCCCGTTCGCTGGACGGTGCGCATCTTCAGCGACACCATCCGCGGCATTCCGATCCTGGTGCTGATCTTCTTCGTCTATTACGGCCTGCCTGCCATCGGCGTCCACCTGCAGTCCTTCTGGGCCGCGGTGCTGGCGCTGACCCTGTTCAAGACGGCCCAGGTGGTCGAATATCTGCGCGGCGCCGTCGCCTCGATCCCGAAGGGCCAGTCGGAAGCGGCGATGGCGATCGGCCTGACCTTCCGCCAGCGGCTTGCCTATGTGATCTTTCCGCAGGCCTTCCGCCGCTTCCTGCCGCCCTGGATCAACGGCGTCACCGATGCGGTCAAAGGCAGCGCGCTGGTCTCGCTGCTCGGCATCACCGACCTGATGCAGGCCATCAACCAGGTCATCGGCCGCACCTATGAGGCGATGCCGCTCTATATACTCGGCGCGCTTCTCTATTTCGCCGTCAACTACGCTCTCTCGCTCGCCAGCCGCAGGCTGGAGCGGCGCTTTGCTTTCATCCGGGACTAACGCGATGGCCATCAGTTCGAACAACAGCCCAGCGCTTCTCGATATTGCCGAGGTCTCGAAATCCTTCGGTTCCGTCGAGGTGCTGCGCTCGGTCAGCCTCACCGTGGCGAAGGGCGAGGTGGTGACCGTCATCGGCCCCTCGGGCAGCGGCAAGACGACACTGCTGCGCTGCGTCAACTTCCTCGAGACTTACGATAGCGGCTCGATCCGCATCGACGGCAAGGAAGTCGGCTTCCGCGATGCCGCCACGCGCCAGCGGCGCAGCGAACGCGACCTGGCCGGTATGCGCGCCGAGACCGGCATGGTGTTTCAGGGCTTCAACCTGTTCCCGCATCTGACGGCGGCCGGCAACATCATGCTCGGCCTCACCAAGGTGCGCGGCAAAAGCAACGCCGAGGCGCGGTCAATAGCCGAACACTGGCTGGGCCGCGTCGGCCTCGCCCACAAGGCCGACAGCCTGCCCGCCGAACTCTCCGGCGGCCAGCAGCAGCGCGTCGGCATCGCGCGTGCGGTGGCCATGGAGCCGAAGATCCTGCTGCTGGACGAGATCACCTCGGCGCTCGACCCCGAACTCGTCGGCGAGGTGCTTGCCGTTGTGCGCAGCCTCGCCGAGGAAGGCATGACCATGGTGATGGTCACGCACGAGATGGCCTTCGCCCGCGATGCGTCCAGCCGCATCGTCTTCATGGCGGATGGCGGCGTCTCGGCCGTCGGCCCGCCAAAGGAAGTCCTTGCGGCGGAGACGACCAATGAGCGCCTGCGCACATTCCTGGCGCGCTTCCGCGCCTCGCATTTCTGAAATCCGATGGCCACCGGCCATCCATTATCGACATCGGATGGCTGAAGCCATCCAGGGGAGCATTCTTACATGACGCCTTATACCCGGCTCGCCGAACTCGGCCTGACGCTGCCTGAGCCGCCCACGCCCATCGCCAATTTCGTCACCCATGCCGAGAGCGGCCGGCTGATCTTCCTCTCCGGCCAGGGGCCGCTGCGCGCCGACGGCACGCTGTGCACCGGCAAGGTCGGCGACGACGTCACCGTCGAGCAGGCCTATGAGCATGCCCGCCTTACCGGCCTCAACCTGCTTGCCGTCATGCATGCGGCGGCGGGCGACCTCGGCCGCATCGTGCGGGTGGTGAAGCTGCTCGGCTTCGTCAACGCCACGCCGACCTTCAGCGACCACCCCAAGGTGGTCAATGGCTGCTCGGACCTGTTTGCCGATGTCTTCGACCGGATCGGCGGCCATGCGCGCTCCGCGATCGGCGTCGGCTCGCTGCCTGGAAACATCACTGTCGAAATCGAAGCGGTCGTCGAGATCGCGGCCTGACATCAACGGGACCTTGCTGCCATGAAAACCTATTCCGACGCCGGCTCCAACACCACCATCCGTGAACGGCTGGGGCTTCGTCCGATCATCAACGTCTCCGGCACGATGACGGCATTGGGCGCCTCGATCATCGTTCCCGAGGCGATCAGCGCGATGGCCGAGATGGCCTCGCAATGGGTGGAGATGGACGATCTGCAACGCGCCGCCAGCGCGGTCGTCGCCCGCCTCACCGGCGGCGAGGCCGGCTTCATCACAGCCTGCTGCGCCTCGGGCATCACCATGGCGGTCGCCGGCGCGATGGCGGGCACCAACCTTTTGGCGATCGAGCGCCTGCCGGACGACACCGAAGGGCTGAAGTCCGAGGTCGTCATTCAGCTCGGCCATATCGTCAATTACGGCGCGCCGATCGACCAGTCGGTCCGAGTGGCCGGGGCAAAGGTGATCCCGGCCGGGACCGTCAGTGTTACGCAGGACTACCACGTGCGCGAGGCGATCAACGAGCGCACGGCGGCGGCGCTCTACGTTGTCGCCCACCATACAGTGCAATACGGCATGCTTTCGCTCGAGGAATTCTGCGAGATTTGTCACGCGAAAAACATTCCGGTGATCGTCGACGCGGCTTCCGAATACGATCTGCGTAGCTTCCTGGCGCGCGGCGCCGACATCGTCGTCTATAGCGGCCACAAGTTCCTGAGCGGTCCGACCAGCGGCATCGTCACTGGCCGGAAGGACCTGGTGCGCGCCGCCTATCTGCAGAATCGCGGCGTGGCGCGGGCCATGAAGGTCGGCAAGGAAAGCATCGCCGGCACCATGGCGGCGCTCGACGCCTGGGAGAAACGCGACCATGCCGGCATCCGCCGGCGCGAAGAGGCCGCGCTCAATCTGTGGAAGAACGCGCTCCAGGGCATTCCGGGCATCGGCGCCGAGATCATTCCCGATCCGACCAATAATCCACTCGACCGCCTGCAGGTCTTCGTGCGCGCGGAAAGCCGCTTCACCGCCGCCGGCCTGGCTTCGGCGCTTGCCGCCGGCTCTCCGCCGGTCATTGTGCGCAACCACGAGGTCGAGCGCGGCCATTTCTTCCTCGATCCGTGCAACCTGCACCCCGGCGAGGCGGAGATCGTCGCCGAGCAGCTTCGCGCGGTGCTGACGGCGAAAGACCACCCGGCCGACGCAATGAAGGTCGCCCGCAAGGATTCTTCCGGCGCGCTGCGCTGGCCGGACTAGGTTCTTCCTCGCGCCGATCCTTGCGGCTGCCGGCGAATTCCGCTAAGGCGCGCCTTTGCCGCCGGGGAGCGAACCCTTGACCGATCAGCGTGCCGACGTCGCCATCATCATGGGCAGCCAGTCCGACTGGGCGACGATGCGCCAGGCAGCCGAAACGCTGGAGGCGCTGGGCATCCCGCATAAAAGGCTGATCGTCTCGGCGCACCGTACCCCCGACCGCCTCTATGAGTTCGCCAAGGGCGCCAAGGCCGCGGGTTTCAAGGTGATCATCGCCGGCGCCGGCGGGGCGGCGCATCTGCCCGGCATGACGGCGGCAATGACGCCGCTGCCGGTCTTCGGCGTACCGGTCGAATCCAAGGCGTTGTCCGGCCAGGATTCGCTGCTGTCCATCGTGCAGATGCCGGCCGGCATCCCGGTCGGCACGCTGGCCATCGGCAAGGCGGGTGCCGCCAATGCTGCGCTTCTCGCGGCGGCCGTGCTGGCGCTCAACGACGACAAGCTCGCGGCGCGGCTCGATGCCTGGCGCGCCGCCCAGACCGCCAAGGTCGCCACCGAGCCGACGGATACACCGTGAGCCTGGCGCCCGGATCGACCATCGGCATCATCGGCGGCGGCCAGCTTGGCCGCATGCTGGCGATGGCCGCCGCCCGCCTCGGCTACCGCATCACCGTCTTGGAGCCCCAGGCCGATTGCCCGGCCGCCCAGGTCGCCAACCGGCAGATCGTCGCTGCTTATGACGATCCGGCAGCGCTTGCCGAGCTGGCTGCCGCCAGCGCCGTCGTCACCTACGAATTCGAGAACGTTCCGGTCGCCGCGGCCGAAACGCTCTCGGCAAAGGTCCCGGTCCATCCGCCGGCACGCGCGCTCGAAGTGGCGCAGGATCGTGTCACCGAGAAGAGCTTCCTGAACGGCATCGGCATCCCCACGGCCGCGTTCCGTCCGGTCGACAATGACGACCAACTGACCGAAGCCCTGAAGACGTTCAACGGCAGCGGCGTGCTGAAAACCCGCCGCATGGGCTATGACGGCAAGGGCCAGCGCGTCTTCCGCAACATGGAGACGGGCGGCTTTGCCGGCACCTGTGAGGCGATGGGCAATGTGCCGCTGATCCTGGAATCGCTCGTCGCTTTCGAGCGCGAGATTTCGGTGATCGCCGCGCGCGGCCTCGACGGAACCATCGCCGCCTTCGATCCGGCCGAAAACGTCCACAGCGAAGGCATCCTGCGAACGTCGACATTGCCGGCGGCCATCGGCCCGGAAACGGCGGCAGCCGCCAAGGGCGCGGCCGCGAAAATCCTGTCGGCTCTCGATTATGTCGGCGTCATCGGCGTCGAGTTCTTCGTGCTTGCCGACGGTTCGCTTCTGGCAAACGAGCTGGCGCCGCGGGTGCACAATTCCGGCCACTGGACGGAAGCGGCTTGCATCATCTCGCAGTTCGAGCAGCATATCCGCGCCGTCGCCGGCCTTCCGCTGGGCTCGCCCGCGCGGCATTCTGATTGCGTGATGGAAAACCTGATCGGCGACGACATGCTGAAGGTGCCGGCGCTGCTCAACGAGCCCGACCTGATGCTGCATCTCTACGGCAAGGCCGAGTCGCGCCCCGGCCGCAAGATGGGCCATTTCACGCGGATTCGACGCCTGGGCTAGGCTCGCGCATTATTGCATATCCTGGTCGTCGCCGCCCGCGTCCGAGCCGGCGCAGCTCGGATCGCTCAGCTTGCAGTTGGCGCCGGAGGTGAGCTGTTTCTTGCGCTCGTTGGTGAGCGTCGTCAGGCACTCCGAAACCTCCATCGGATGGATGGAGCCGCCCTCGCTGTCGGCGGTCGAATAGGCGCATTCGGCGTCACGAAAGGCGATCCAGGCGCGCTGCGCCGTCTGCAGCAGCTTGTTCGAGGCCTGATCGTTGCTGCCGACGATGTTCTTATACGCGGCATTGAGCTTGGCATCGGCGGCCTGATAGTCGGCATCGGCGCAGATGTTCAGCATCGACTGGCTGTCGTCGTTGCGGTCGCAATCCTCGGCAAAGGCGGCTGGAGCGGTCGCAAGCAGGAGCAGACAGGCAGGCAGAAGCAGGCGGCGCATGTGGAATCTCCGGTCGTTTCGCCGAGATTGCACCATTCCAGCCGCCTCTGAGTCGCGCAATGCCGCGCCGCCGGGATGGCGAATATTTGATATGCCGGCCCACTTGTGGCATTCGGACATCGTCACGTGGTTGACACGGACAACACTCCTCGTTTATGAGCCACGCAAGTTCAAAGGCGCGCTTTTTTCCGGGCGCGCCTTTAAAATTCGGCCCGGGACGGGCCCTGACCGAACAGGCAAGACCATGAAGATCAAGAATTCGCTCAAGGCGCTCAAGGC
>RXJA01000164.1 GCA_003963455.1 Hyphomicrobiales bacterium | reverse complement strand
CTTTTGATGCCGGCCTGGACCGACTTCAACGCTGCGGGCACCTCAGCGGGAGGCCATATCGGGGTCAAGATCGTCACCGTGTCGCCGGACAACAACGCAAAAGGCAAGCCGGCGGTGATGGGCCTCTATCTTTTGCTCGACGGCATCACCGGCGAGCCGGAAGCATTGATCGACGGCCAGCGATTGACGCAGTGGCGCACGGCTTGCGCCTCCGCGCTCGCCGCCTCCTATCTTGCCCGCGAGGACGCCTCGCGGCTTCTGGTGATCGGCGCCGGCGCACTGTCACCGTTCCTTGCCAAGGCGCATTCGGCGGTCAGGCCGATCAAATCCATCCGCATCTGGAACCGTACGCCAGCCAATGCCGAAAAGGCGGCGGCGGCCTTGCGCGCGGAGGGTCTTCCGGCGAATGCCGCCAACGATCTCGACGCGGAGCTTGCCGAGGCCGACATCGTCGCCTCGGCGACGATCTCGAACATACCGCTGGTCAAGGGTGCGCTGCTGAAGCCAGGCGCCCATGTCGATCTCGTCGGCGGCTTCACACCCGACATGCGCGAGGCCGATGACGATGCCATTGCCCGCGCCCGCGTCTATATCGACACCCGCGCCGGCGCCACCAAGGAGGCCGGCGACATCGTCCAGCCGCTGGCCTCGGGCGTGCTGAAGCCGGAGGCGATCATCGCCGACCTGCACGAGCTCGCGCGCGGCGAGAGGCAGGGCCGTCGAAACGACAGCGAGATCACGCTGTTCAAGTCGGTTGGCGCGGCGCTTGAAGACCTCGCCGCCGGCATCGCCGTCTACAAGGCGCTCAAGTAGCGGCGGTCTCCAGCCTGGCTCCCATCGCTTTGCCGATCAGCAGGAAATCGTGTTCGCTGGTCTCGAACAGGCCGAAGCGCAGCTGGTAGCCCCAGTTCGGCTTGCCGGCGGCGAAGTCCAGACTGCCGAGCAGAGGCTTGATCGGCGCTTCCCTGGCGTCGAACCAGTCGACGTCGCGCCGAGCGGGCGTGAAACCGCCGCCCATGACACCCTCATAAACCTCGCCTTGCCGGACCGTGCCGGCGGCCGTGAAGGATTGCAGCCCGTCTTTCTCGCCGAGCACGGTGCTCGGCGAGTAGTAGACGATGCCGTCGCCCGGCCTGATGCGGCGCAGCGGCGCCGCCTTGCCGTGGTTGACCTGCATGAAGCCATCCTTGCGGCCGATCCGCACATGCTCGGCCGACGCGACCGCGAGCCAGAAGGCGCTCATCCCTGCGCTCCCACGAACGGCCAGTAGACACGCAGGCGATGATTGTCCGGATCGAGCGCGACGAAGGTGCGGCCGAAATCGAGATCGGTCGGGGCCTGCAGCATTTTCAGGCCACGCCCGGCCCAATCGGCATGCGTGGCATCGACCGCCGCCGCGTTCTCGACAGCAAGCACAAGCTCGCCACCACCGCCGGTGGCTGTCGCGGCCGGCTCCACCGTATGGCGCGACCAGAGTCCGAGCTTGAAGCCCTTGTCGAGCACGAACATCACGAAGGTCGGCGAGGACTCGACCGGCTCGCGTCCAAGCAACGAGGCGTAGAACGCACCGCTCCTTTCCGGGCTGTCGACATAGAGGATGACGAAATTCGGCGTGGTCATATCTGATCTCCAAAGTGTCTGAACCTTGGGAACCATAGGCGTACCCACTGTCAAATTTTGGCAGCAGTGATCAGTCGGACGCGTTTTTCGCGCCCTTCCGGCCCGGCGCATCGAGCGTCGCCTTCCACTCTTTCAGCATCGCCTGGCGACGGCGCGGATAACGGAAGTCGGTCGCTGTCAGGTCGGACATCCGGTCGGCGCGGAAATGCCGGAAATCCTGGCGTGTTTCGCACCACGCCGCCATCACCCGCACCTTGTCGAAGAATGCGAGCGCGAATGGCCAGACCATGCGCCTCGAGGACGAACCGCCGGCATCGCGATAGACGAAGCCGAGCTTGCGCTCCTCGCGGATCGCCTGCCGCACGACGCCTAAGTCGATCGTTTCGATATGATCCGCGCGCGGCCCGACCAGCAGCGCTGTCGCGTCGAGATCCTCACGCAGATCGTCCGGCACCACAGCCGCGATCTTTGCCAGGGCGTCGGTCGCGGCGGCGGCCAACCTCTTGTCCGGCTGTTTTGCCACCCAGCGCGAGCCGAGCACGATGGCCTCGATCTCCTCGTCGGAGAACATCAGCGGCGGCAGCATGAAGCCGGGCTTCAGCACATAGCCGAGCCCCGCCTCGCCCTCGATCGGCGCGCCCTGCCCCTGCAGCGTCGCGATATCGCGGTAGAGCGTGCGGATGGACACATCCATCTCGTCCGCAAGCGCGCGGCCGCTCACCGGCCGGCGGTGGCGGCGCAGGATCTGGACGAGGTCGAGCAGGCGTTCGGAACGGGACATGGTCGGTTTGCGTATCTCCAAAGCCGCGCGCATCACGGATGCGGGACCATTTTGTTGCGCGGCCCGAAGCCCTATGTCAAAAGCGGCCTGCCGTTCCGGAGACCGTTCTTGAAATCCTTTCGCGACCGAAACCGCGACAACCGCCCTCGCCAGCCCGCGAAAGCCGGCGGCCCGCAAGTACGTCCAGGCGAACGGCGCGAAACAAGGCCGGAGCACCGGCAGGAGCCAAAACCCGCGCCGCGCGTGCTTGCGCGCCGCGAGGGTGCGTTGCCGGCCGAGCGCCTGCCATTGATCCTCGAGGTCGCGCCCAACGCCGACTACGCGCTGCTGGACAGCGGCGCCGGCGAGAAGCTGGAGCAATACGGCCCCTACCGCATCGTGCGCCCCGAGGGCCAGGCGATCTGGCAGCGAGCCCTTCCGACAAAGGAGTGGGAGCGCGCCGACGCCATTTTCACCGGCGACACAGACGAGGAAGGCATCGGCCGCTGGCGCTTCCCCAAGGCGCCGCTCGGCGAAACCTGGCCGATGAAACATGACGGCATCGACTATCTCGGCCGCTTCACCTCGTTTCGCCATGTCGGCGTCTTTCCCGAGCAAGCCTCGCACTGGGATCACATGGCCGGGCTGATCGTGTCGGCGAAGCGCCCGGTCAAGGTGCTCAACCTGTTTGGCTATACCGGCCTGGCTTCGCTGGTGGCGGCCCGCGCCGGCGCCGAGGTCACTCATGTCGATGCCTCGAAGAAGGCGATCGGCTGGGCACGCGAGAACCAGGAAATGGCCGGCCTCGCCGGTAAGCCGATCCGCTGGATCGTCGAGGACGCGGTGAAATTCGCCGAGCGCGAGGAACGCCGTGGCAGCCGCTACGACATCGTGCTGTTCGACCCGCCGGCCTATGGCCGCGGCCCCAAGGGCGAGGTCTGGCAATTGTTCGAGGACCTGCCGGGCCTCACCGACCTTTGCCGCTCGATCCTGACGCCGAAGCCCTTGGCCGTCGTTCTCACCGCCTATTCGATCCGCGCCTCCTTCTTCGCCATCCACGCACTGATGCGCGATACCTTCGCCGGCATGGGCGGCACGGTCGAATCCGGCGAACTGATCATTCGCGAGAAGTCGGCCGGCCGCGCGCTGTCGACCTCGCTGTTTTCGCGCTGGGTGGCTTGAATGACTGCGTATGACGGCGCTCGCCCTGTCGGGCAGGTCAAGGAAGTCACCAGCCTTGCCAATCCCCTGGTCAAGGACATCAAGGCGCTTGCGCTCAAGAAATTCCGCGACCAGCAGAACGCCTTCATGGCCGAGGGCCTGAAGCTCGTCATCGACGCGCTCGACCTCGGCTGGTCGATCAGGACCCTGGTCTTCGCCAAGGCCGGACGCGGCAATGCGGCCGTCGAGAAGGCCGCCGCGCGGACCGTCGCCGCCGGCGGCACCGTTTTGGAAGTGTCCGAAAAGGTGCTCGCGGCAATCACCCGCCGTGAGAACCCGCAAATGGTGGTCGGCGTCTTTGCGCAGCAGACCGTGCCGTTGAAGGACATCCGCGCCAGGGATGGCGACGTCTGGGTCGCGCTCGACCGGGTGCGCGACCCCGGCAATCTCGGCACCGTGATCCGCACCGTCGACGCCGTCGGCGCCAAGGGCGTCATCCTGGTCGGCGACACCACCGATCCGTTCTCTCTGGAAACGGTGCGCGCCACGATGGGCTCGATCTTCGCCGTGCCGGTCGCGAGAGCGACCGAGCAAGCCTTCCTTGCCTGGCGGCGCGATTTTTCGGGTCTCGTCGCTGGAACGCATCTCAAGGGCGCGGTCGACTATCGTTCGGTCGATTTTTCCAGGGGCCCGGTCCTGCTGCTGATGGGCAACGAGCAGCAGGGTCTGCCGGACAGCCTCGCCGAAAGCTGCGACCGGCTGTTGAGAATCCCCCAGGCCGGTCGGGCCGATTCGCTCAATCTGGCCGTCGCCACCGGCGTGATGTTGTTCGAGATCCGGCGCGGCGCGTTGAAGCTCGACCCCGCCACAGACTCGCGATGAGGACTGCGCAATCGTGAAATCCTGGTCCCCTTACGTCGTGCTGGTCGTCGTCGCCATAGCGCTCGACCAGTGGATCAAGCAACTGGTCGAGAACGGCCTCGCCTTCCAGGAGAAGGTCGATCTACTGCCGTTCCTGGCGCTGTTCCGTACCTACAACACCGGCATCGCCTTCTCGATGTTCCAGTCCTTCGGCGATACCGGCCTGGTGGTCGTGGCCGTGCTGGTGGTCGCCTTCGTGCTCTACCTCGCCACGCGCACGCCGGCCGGCCATGTCATCGCCCGCGCCGGCTTTGCGCTGATCATCGGCGGCGCGCTCGGCAACCTCATCGACCGCGCCGTCTACGGCCACGTCATCGACTACATCCTGTTCCACACGCCCGTCTGGTCCTTCGCGGTCTTCAATCTCGCCGACGCCTTCATTTCGGTCGGCGCCGCACTCGTCGTCTTCGATGAGCTGATCGGCTGGCGGCGCGAGGCGAAGCCCCAGGACCCAGGTAATTGACCTCACGCGGTTGAAACCGCAGACTTCCGAGCAATTCCAGGAAAAGTGTGCAGCGGTTTTCCGTCCGGAATTGCTTAAAACGTAAAGCTCGGAACCGAGGAGAAAAAACGTGTCCGATACCTTCAAAGCCATCCTCGTTTCGCGCGATGCGGACAAGAAGCAGTCCGTCGATGTCGTCGACCTTACCGAGGCCGACCTGATGGAAGGCGATGTCACCGTCGCCGTCGAGGCGACGACGGTGAACTACAAGGACGGGCTCGCCATCACCGGCAAGGCGCCGGTCGTGCGCCGCTGGCCGCTGGTTCCAGGCATCGATTTCGCCGGCACGGTTATCTCCTCCTCGCATGCCGACTGGCGCAAGGGAGACAAGGTCATCCTCAATGGTTGGGGCGTCGGCGAGACACATTACGGCGCCTATGCCGGCCGCGCCCGCGTCAAGGGCGACTGGCTGGTGCCGTTGCCCGAGGGCATGAGCGCGCATGACGCGATGGCGGTCGGCACGGCGGGCTATACGGCAATGCTCTCCGTCATGGCGCTCGAGCGTCACGGTATCGTGCCGGGCCGCGGCCCGGTGGTGGTGACCGGGGCCGCCGGCGGCGTCGGCTCGGTCGCGATCTCGATTCTCTCCAGCCTCGGCTACCATGTCATCGCCTCGACCGGGCGCAACGCCGAAAGCCCCTATCTGATCGACCTCGGCGCGGCGGAGGTGATCTCGCGCGAGGAGCTCAGCCAGCCGGCGAAGCCGCTTGCCAAGGAGCGCTGGGCGGGCGGCGTCGATTCGGTCGGCAGCCATACCCTGGCCAATGTGCTGTCGATGACCTCCTATGGCGGCGCGATCGCCGCCTGCGGTCTGGCCGGCGGCATGGACCTGCCTTCAAGCGTAGCGCCCTTCATCCTGCGTGGCGTCTCGCTGCTCGGCATCGATTCCGTGATGGCGCCGAAGCCGCTCCGGCTCGAGGCGTGGCGCCGCATCGGCGCCGACCTCGACCTCAAGAAGCTGTCGACATTGTCACGCACGATCGGTTTCGACAGCATTGTCGCCGCCGCGCGCGACATCGTCGAAGGCAAGGTCAGGGGCCGGATCGTCGTCGATATGTAGCAGGAGCGATCTCGCGAATCTTCGGTTTCGCCCGCGCGGGCGGGCGCCCGGAATCCGCGCGATCGCTAAAATTCGAACGATCCGTCCCAGTCTTCCATAATTTCTGTCTGGCATGGTCCGCGCATGATCGCGGACTCCGACGTCAGACAGGACAGCAAGGCCGCCGGCGCTGACGGATCCATCCCCGATGCGCCGAAGCGGCAAGTGCTCGTCGCGCCGCCGCTGGCTCCCGAATTGCCCGCCGCCAGTCACGACGGCCTGCCGTTCCTGACGATCGTCGCCATCGCCGTCATGGCGGGGCTGGCGCATCTCACCGGGGCGCCGATCATCATCACCGTCGGCCTCGCCGCGGTCGCCCTTGCCGGCCTTGCCATGCATCTGCGCAGCCGTCGCGACGAGCGGCGCACCGCGGCGCTGCTCGACGAGACCGCCGCGCGCAGCCGCGCCGAGATCGAGACCCTCGCCGACCGCATGTGGGAGATGCAGGAGAGCGAGGAGCGCTTCCGCGGCCTGATCGACGCGCTCGGCGACCTCGTCGTCCATCGCGACCGGGATGGCCATATCGTCTATGCCAACAGTGTCTTTGCCTCGCTTGTCGAGGCCGACCCGCGCAATCTCGCCGGCAAGACCTTGTCCGAGCTTGGCATCGATGTCGGCATCGTTCCCGACGCCGCTTTCTCCGATCATGAATGCCTGAGCTCCACCGATGTCGCGATCCGCACGCCGAACGGGCCGCGCTGGTTCTCCTGGATCGAATTGTCGGTGCGCGACAAGGACACGGGCGCCGTCTCGCACCGGGCGATCGCCCGCGACATCACGGCCCGCAAGCGCGCCGAATCCTCCCTGATCACCGCGCGCGAACGGGCCGAATATGCCAGCCAGGCCAAGTCGCGCTTCCTCGCCACCGTCAGCCATGAGATCCGCACGCCGATGAACGGCATCATGGGCATGGCGAAGCTGCTTGCCGATACCGACCTGTCGCCCGAACAGCGCACCTATGTCGGCGCTGTCTCCACCTCGGCCAGCGCGCTGCTCGCCCTCATCGAGGACCTGCTCGATTATTCCAAGATCGAGGCCGGCCGCTTCGAGCCCGAGCCGCAGCCGACTTCCCTGCGCGAAATCGCCGACAACATCATCGAGCTTCTGGCCGCGAGGGCATTCGCCAAGAACATCGGCCTCGGCTGCCACGTCGAGCCCGACGTGCCGCAGATGATCACCGCGGATCCCGGCCGCGTGCGCCAGGTGCTGCTCAACCTCATCGGAAATGCTGTGAAGTTCACCGACACGGGCGGCGTGCTGCTCACCGTGGCGCGCGCCCGCACCGAGACCAGCGACCGCATCTGCTTCACCGTCGCCGACACCGGCCCGGGGCTGCGCGAAGAAGACATGGAGCGCATCTTCGAGGAGTTCGAGCAGTCGGACGGCACCTCGACCAGGGTGCATGGGGGCGCCGGCCTCGGCCTTGCCATCTCGAAGCGGCTGGTGACGGCGATGGGCGGCACGATCTCGGTTTCGAGCCGGCTCGGCGAGGGATCCGAATTCGTCCTCGAGATCCCGGCGGTCGCGGCAACCGAGCCGCCGCCGCACCGCAACAACATCCTTGCCGACAGGCGTGCGGTGATCGTGTCGAAGAACGCCATCGAGGCCGATGCCATCGCCCGCACGATCCGAGCCCATGGCGGCATCGTCGAGGTGGCGGCGACACCTAGCCAGGCCGCCCCGTTCGCTGCCGGCTGCAACGTACTCCTGATCGACGCCGCGCTCGAAAACAGCGACGGGAGGCTGCTCAAGCGGCTGCGCGACTCGGGCTTTGCCGATTGTGAAGCCATCACCCTGATCGCGCCGACGGACCGCGGCATGCTCGGCGAGTTCCGGGCCAGCGGCTACGCCACCTTCCTGGCCAGGCCGGTGCGCGGCGAGACCCTTTTGCGGGTGCTGTTGACCAGCCATGGCTCCGCGCTGGCGCAGCCGCGGCCGGAGCCGCGCGGCGCCTCCTCGGTGCGCAGGCGCGACCGGGGCCTGTCGGTGCTGATCGCCGAGGACAATGACATAAACGCCATGCTCGCCCGCGCCACCCTGATCAAGGCGGGGCATCGCGTCAAGATCGTCGGCAACGGCAAGGCCGCGGTCGAGGCTGTTACCGATGCCGGTCTCAAATTCCGCTTCGATGTGGTGCTGATGGACCTGCATATGCCCGTCATGGACGGCCTGGACGCGATCGCCGCCATCCGTCGCCATGAGGAGTCCCTGGCGATGCCGCCGATCCCGATCATGGTGCTTTCGGCCGACAGCCAGGAAAAGACCCGGCATGCCGTGCTCGCCCATGGCGCCAGCGGCTTCGTGACCAAGCCGCTCGACCCGGACGCGCTCGTCCAGGCGGTTGAGGGCCAGGTTGCCGCCTGATGAAATTTTTATCCCTTGAAAGCCTTGGGTCGCCAGGCTTTCGCGGCCGTAAGATAGCCGGTTGAGGGTATTGTCCAGCCGACAAAGTATTGCCCGCCACGCCGTATCACGGTACTGTCACAATCCTGTTGCACCTACACCGTATCCCCGTGCCAAGAGGGATGGCTCGAAGGAGAATCACTCGTGCATACAGTC
>RXJA01000351.1 GCA_003963455.1 Hyphomicrobiales bacterium | reverse complement strand
TTGCGGATCGCCTTGATCACCGGCGGGCCGAAGGTGATGTTGGGCACGAAATGGCCGTCCATCACGTCGAGATGGATCCAGTCGGCGCCGGCCGCCGCGACGGCCTCGACCTCATCGCCCAGCTTCGAAAAATCCGATGCCAGCACCGAAGGCGCGATCAGGGTTTTTTTGGTCATGGGTCGGCTCGCCTTTGTTGCGCGAATGTCAGAACTGCCTAGAGCATTTTGCGGCCAAGTGGACAAGAAAAACCCGCCGGATTGCCCGGCGGGTTTTCGTCTCCATCCGTATGAAAATTACGGCTTGAAGTTCTGGATGTTGGCGCCGCTCGGATCCTGAATGATCCGCCGCGGCTGGCGCTGTTGTGGTACCAATTGCTGCAGCACGTTCGGGTTGAGCAGGATGCCGGGGTTGATCTCGACGCCCGGCCGCCTGCGGATCGGCGTGCAGTCCGGGAACCGTCCGGTCGTGCCGACCGGGCAGCGCCTTTTGGTCAGTATCGGCTGGCACTGGCCGTCGACGAGGCGCGAGCCCGGCGCGCATTCCTGCTGCGGCTTGCGGCAGGCGCCGTCACGGATTTCGGTCCCGCGCGGGCAGACGCAGTCGCCCCGCTTGTTGTGGACCTGGCCGCGGATGGTGCACTGCTCCTGGCTCGGTCTTGGCGGCCTGCAGGCTTTGCCCTGCACCTCCAGGCCGTCCGGGCAGGCGCAGTTGCCGTTGGCGTCGCGCACCTGGCCGCGGATTGGGCATTGCCTCGACACGATCGGCCTGCAGGCGCCGTCACGCACTTCCGTGCGGCTCGGGCAGACGCAATCGCCGTTGCCATTGCGGACCTGGCCGCGGATGCCGCACTGGGCAGGCGGCTGCCTGTCAGGCACGCAGGCCTTGGCCACGCGATCGAGATGCGTGCCGTCCGGGCAATGGCAGCCACTGCCGTCCGAAGTCGGCACGGCGCCGCGCACCGTGCATTTCGGCGGAATGACCTGGCAGACACCATTCACCAGTTCGCCACGGCGGCACACGCAGTTGCCGTCCTGGTCGCGGTACTGGCCGGGACGCAGCGTGCACTGCGGCTCCTGTGGCTGTCCGCCCTGCACGCACTTGCCGTTTTCCAGCTCCGTGCCGCGCGGGCAGACGCAGCGCCCGTCCTCGGTCCGGATCTGGCCCTGAAGCAGGACACAGCGCGGCGCTGGCGGCAGCGGCAGCAGCTTGGTGCCGCCGCCCGAGCATTGGCCGTTGCGGAAGGTGGTGCCGTCCGGGCAGACGCACCGGCCGGCCGAGTTCATCACCAGCCCGAACGAGCACTGGTTCTTCACCTCATGCCTGATGGTGAAGGGGTGGCACGCATAGGCCTTGCCGCGATCACCCTGGCTGGTGGTCAGGTCGCCGGACAGCACCTCGCCGCCGCCCTGCACCGGCGTGTTCGGGGGCAGCACGCCGACGCAGTTCTGTCCGTTGACCGTTCCCTGCAGATCGGCGAGGCGACCGTCCTCGGGAAGGATCACGCTGACGTGGTGGCTGTGGCTTTCGCCGGCCCCGAGCGTCAGATTGGCGATGCAGGATGCCGGCAGCGTTGTCGGTTCCGGCGAGCAGCCGAAAGGCGGGTCGATCGAGGTGATCTCGACGCCTTCCAGCCGGCCGAGACCCTCCACGCCGATCGCATCGCCGATGCGGACTGGACCGGAGAAGGGGTTCGGCCCGTCATTCGTGATGGTGATCTCGAACGAGCATGGCTGGCCGGGCTGGCACTCGGCATCGCCGGTCTTCTCGACGCGGAGCGTCGGCGTGCCGCCGCCCTTCGCGCAGGCCTGGCCGATCGGGTAGACGATGTCGTCGCCCGGCGCCGGCCCGAAGCTGCCGCGCGCGCAGTTCTCGAACGCGCCATTGCCGCTTACCGTCACGTCGAAGTGCCTGGAAGTTCCGGGCGTCATCACGGCGCCGGGAATCTGGCACGACAGCGAGTTGGCGGGCACCGGACCGCAGTTCCAGTCAGCGCCGTCAGGGGTGACGGTCTGGATCTGGACAGGCGCTCCGCCCGACACCAGCGCGGCGGCATCGCTCACCCGCACCGGACCGGTGGGGGCAGCCGTGCCTGCGTTGCTGACGGTGATGCGGCAAGACACCATTCCGGCGCGCACGAGTTCGTCGCCGCCGCACACCTTGGTGATACGCAGGCCGGGCTGTCCGCCGTTCGGATGGCGGAAACGCTCGGTCGCGCAGGCCTTGTTGTTGGCGAGGTCGACCTCGCCGGGAATGCCCTTCACCTCGGCGCAGTTCTCGACCGTTTCCGGCCGGTAGTTGGCCGGCATCACCGCCTTGACGACGATCGGCGTCGAGGCGCCCGCAGGCAGCGAGATGCCGGCATTGTCGCAGCGGAACTGTCCTGGTCCGTTCGGGCCGCAGGTCCAGGGCGGGCTCGGCCCGAAGGTCGACGAGGTCGGCGCGCCGCCAGGATAGTTGTCGACCACCGTCAGCGGCCCGTTATAGGTGCTGGTGCCGTTGTTCATGATGTCGATCACGAAGTAGCAGACGCCGTCGGCCGTGCAGACCGGGATGCGGGCGCGCTTCTTCAGGATCAGGTCGACCTTCTTCTCGACCGGCGGGTTGCACTGCGGATCGCGGTCGCCACGGCGGCAGATCGGGATCGAGGCGCAGCCGCGATCGTTGAGCTGGCTGCCGAACAGCGGCTTGCCGCTGGCCTGGTAGTCATAGGCGGCGCAGTTGCGCAGCGCGCCTCCCTGCCAGCCGCCCGCCGGCCTGAAGCCGAGCTTGAGGTTGACCGAGGCGCCGGGGTTGAGCGTGGTCGCCGGATAGGTGCAGGTCATCGGTGTCGTTCCGGGCACGCAGACCCAGGGCGCGTTCGGCCCTGATGTCAGCACCGAGCCGGCCGGCAGCGTCACCTCGTCGAGCACGATCTTGCCGTTGTAGGGCGCGTCGCCGACATTGGTGACCGTGATGGTGAAGTCGCAGCCGCCGGCCATCGTGCAACGCGGCACGTCGGCATGCTTCTCGACCTTGAGGTCGGGCTCCTTGTCCCTCGGCGGGCATCTCAGGTCACGCGGGATGACGATGTCGATGACTTGCGTGCAGCAGAGCCCCCAGCCTTCCTTCGGTCCGGCGTAACCTTCTATGCCGGTGACGATGAGGTGGATGGCCTCGCCGGGCGAGGCGCCGATGATCTTCCAGTTCAGCACGCCGCCGCCGGCCGGCACCTTCTGCGTGTCGGGAACGATGGTGATGCCGGGAGTCGTCGGCGACACCTGCACCCATTTGCCGCCCATCTCGGGTCCGACCGGCATGTGGTAGATGAAGGCGCCGCCGCCGGGCACGCAGTCGACCGTACCGTGCTCGACCTTGAAGCATTCCTTGCCGGGAGGTGGCGGCGGATTGCATTTGGTGACGTCGATATGGATCATCGTCTTGGCGCCGGTCAGGAAATCGCCGTCATCCGGCTTGCCCGGGTCCTGCGAGGGGATGATGGTGCCCGGGCCGCCGCCCATCGACACCTTGATCTGGCCCTGATTGTCGACATTGGCCGGCGCGGGGAACACCGCCTGGTCGATCTTGGCCAAGATGCGGAAGGTGATGACGCGTTCGTTCGGCGCGCCCAAGCCGTCGAGATCGTTGGCGGAAATCCGGAAATCGGACACCGTCGCCGTGTCGTCGGGATTGGCCGAGCTGCTGATCGTGGCCGCCGGCAGCGGGCCGCCGCCTGCGTCCGTGCCGTCGCCGGTCACATTGACGTTGACGATCTTCAGGCCATGCGGAAGCTGGTCCTTGAAGTCGATCCTGGCGTTCTTCAACGCGTTGACCAGCGCCGGATTGGCGAAGGCTTGCGCATTGCCGCGCAGGCCGAAATTCAGCGTGTAGTATACATAGTCGCAGCTTCGCTGGCCGCCCGTCTTGGTGAAGAAGGGCACGATGCGGCCGGGCTCGGGGTTGACGATGCGCGGATTGTCCAGGTCGAGCCTGGGTTCCGGTCCGGCGACTTCGGTAAGCTTGGCCGGGGCAGTGTCTTCGGCAAGCGCTGGCAGCGCCGGCAGCATGGCGACCGCGATACCGGCCGCCATCAGCCAGCGCGCGCCGCGCCTGGCGTATGACAGGGGTTTCATGATCGTCTCCATGATGGTTTTCGTTTCGCGCGAAACGGGGCGGGAAAGGGCGAGATTGCTCATCTGTCCCTCCCTCAGCGTTCGCAGTTGACGGCTGGCGTTCTGAGCGGCAGCGTCATCTTGCAGCAAGGGTAGTAGCCACCCTTGTCCTGGTCGGACTTGCGGTAGAAGCAGAGCCCGACATTGACGGTGTCGCCAGGATCATGGCCGGTGATGTCGACCGTGTAGGGCTTGCCCGGGACATGCGACATGGGGGTTGTCACCCCGACGCCGGGCGTCCTGGACTGCGCCTTGATCGAATCGCCGCCGAAGCCGGCATGGTCATGGAGAGTGAGTTCGGCCCGAAGTCCGCGCGGCGTGCAGTAATAGTGCACGTCCTCGACATCCACGCAGGGCGGCAGATTGCCGGGCGGCGGGAAGTCGGGCGGATAGAACGGCGGCAGATAGCCGCCGGGGATTTCGTCATAGTAACCGGCGCGGCCCTCGCAGGGGCGCCAGACCCTGACGTCGCCGACATGGCCTTCGACCTCGGGGTCCTCGAAATAGCCGTCGAAATCGACGAACCACGAGCCGAAGGGCGGCACGTTGGCCGGCTTGACCAGCGCGCTCGGCGTCAACTGCACGCCGTGCACGGCAAGCGGCCCGCCGGCGGCAAGCTTCTCGGCAAGCTCGGGATTGTCGCGCAATTTGTCGCCGGTGTTGACGACAGTGTCGGTACAGACGGAAGTGTCGAGATTGCCCTCGGCGTCATAGCCATATTGTAGGTCGACGCCGCCGGCCGTCTGGCGGTTGCCTTGCGGGAAGCCGACCGCATATTCCTGCGGCACCTCGACCCAGGCCGATTCCGTCGCCGGATCATCCGGGTCCTCGCGCCAGTAGCGGATCAGCTCGCCTTTGCCGGAATCGGCGAAGCGGCTGTAATCGTAACGATTTTCGACTGGGCCGCGCTGGGCGAGATACATGAAGCCCTTGTTGTCGAAGGCGATGTCGGTGACGGCGTAGTCCTTGTCGGCCTTGACGGTCAGTTCCCAGCGCGGATCGCCGGCGAAGCTGCCGTCGCGCGCGATGCCGACCGACCAGATCTCGGACTTTTCGCCGACCGAATAATACAGCCTGCCGCCATGATAGGAGACGGCCCACACGCGGCGCTCGTCCTGCGTATAGCCCCAGGTCTCGGGGTCTTCCGGGTCGAAGGCCGCACCCTGGATGTCCATCACGGCGCCGTCGTCGGCGACCGGGGCGAGCCCGTGTGCCGGACGGCCGGCGACGCCATGGTCGAACGTGTCGATCAGATGGCCGTCGGCGTCGATACGGTGGATAAGGCCGGTGTCGAGGTCCGAGGCGAAGAACTCGCGGTGGATCGGGTCGAAGGCGAGGTTGCCGATGCCCGGTCCGCTGTTGGTGTCGATGTCGGCGAATTTCGAGACGGCCCCGGTGATGCCGTCGATCTTCCAGATCGTGCCCGGTCCGCCGCCATTCTCGGTGCCGAACTGGCCGTCCATGAAGGTGGCGCCCGCGGCGCCGCGGCGCTGCCGCTCCGGACGTCCGTCGCTGTCGGCGTCCGGCGTGACGATTTCGATGCCATGCAGCGAGGTCGCGGCGGCGTAGAGGTTGGGAATGCCAGACGGCACGCCATCGCGCACGCCGTCGTCATAGGTGAGGCCGAACACCTCGCCGATCTGCCCGGCGCTGACCTCGAAGGGCGGCGGCGTGAAGACGAGCTGGCCCGAAGCCGGACCGCCGAGATGCGAGACGTCGAAAACGCGCAACGAGGCGCGCGAGGTGTCGATGAAGGTCTCGTCGACCGGATCGACACCGGGCGGCAGACCCTGGTCGAAATCGGGAATGATGGTGCCCGGAAAGCCGGTGACCGCCATCGAGCCGGGATAGATGATCTGGGTTTCCTGCGCCTTCGCCGCGCCGCCGAGCCAGAGGCCAGCGGACAGCGCCAAAGCGAGAATTCCGCTGCTTGTGGCGATTGCGCGGCGCAAACGGCCGCCGTGAGAACGCAGGAACGAGCCGCGAACGCCAGACATTGAACTCCCCCCGAAGTCGCTGGGAGAAACGTCCATTCTTGCCGCGCCAACCAGGGCAAGGCGCGGCGTTCCAGCACGTTCTTCCCCGATCGAATTGTCTGCTTTCCTCTTGATGACGATACGCCTGCTCCTGGGCAGGGTCAACGGAATCAGCCGGAAGCCCAGCGCGTCGACCTCTTCCCGAAGGCGGTGGTCGCGCTGGACTCCCGTTGTTCCCGGAGACCGTGAAGTCTCTGGGTTTCTGGTCATGGCGGCTTTCCTTTCCGGGCCGCACCATTGCGGCGCCTGGCCGTCAGTCGCCGGCTGGCGGGGAAAGGTTCATGGGAGGATAGCGGAGCGGAAAGCGCCCTGGGGTGTTACCAGATCCAGTCGCCCCGGCCGAGCGCTGAAACTGCCTCGACGATGCGGGTGAAGCTGGCCCGCGCCCGACCGACCATGTGCCTGGCTCGGAGATAACCATGCACCAGCCCCGGCTCCTCGAACCAGAAGGCGCGTCCGCCGGCCGCGACGATGCGGTCGCGATAGGCCTCGCCGTCGGACGACAGCGGATCGCATTCGGCGGTGATCAGCACCGTCGGCGGCAAATTGGCGAAATCGGCGTCGGCGAGGGGATAGAGCGTGATGTCGCCGGTCATGTCGACGCCGCCGGTGCGGACATGCTTGTAGAAGTCGAGGTCGCGCACGGTCAGCATCGGCGCCTCGGCATGCGTAACGTAAGAGCCCTTCGAGTGGTCGCCGCCGAGGCCGGGATAGATCAGCACCTGGCCGGCCGGCTTCTTGGCATGGCCGCGCGTCGCATGGGCGACCGCGGCGCAGAGATTGCCGCCGGCGCTGTCGCCGCACAGCACGATCGCGCGGTCATAGGTCCTGGCCGCCCATTCGAAGGCGCCCATCGCGTCGTCGAAAGCGGCCGGATGCAGATGTTCCGGCGCCAGCCGGTAGTCGACCGAGACCACGTCGTAACCGGTGCGGGCGCACAGCTCGGCGCAGACATCGTCATGGCTGTCCAGCCCGCCAAGGATGAAGCCGCCGCCATGGGCATAGAGCACCATCGCGGCTTTGTTCGGCGTGGCGTTGCGGTAGATGCGGACCGGGATGCTGTCGGCGACGCTTGTCGTCTCGGCGCTCACGCCCTGCGGATAGCCGGCAAAGAACTCACGGCACATCCGGTCATAGATCGCCCTTTGCTGGACGATCGTGTAGTCGATCGTGTCCGGCGGATAATAGGATTTGGTCTTCTCGATGAAGGCCCAGGTCTCGGCGTCGATCAGGGTTTTGTAGTCGGTCATGATGGGTGGAGCCGTCATCTCCTGCGGCGTCACTTCCCCTTCCACACGGGATCGCGCTTTTCCGCGAACGCCCGGAAACCTTCCATGTTGTCCTCCGAACCGTAGAGGATATCGACGGTCCGAAGCTGCCTCCTCGTCACCTTGTTCATGGCATCCTGGAAGGTCAGCGCCTCGGCCACCCGTGCCGTCTCCTTGATCGAGGCGAAGACCAGCGGCGGGCCTCCCGCGAGCAGACGGGCGATCTCCCAGACGCGCTCCTCGAGCTTGTCCTTGGGCAGCACTTCGTTGACCAGGCCCCAGCGATGCGCCTCGGCGACATCCATCCAGCGGCCGGTGAACAGGAGGTCCATGGCGATGTGATAGGGAATGCGCTTCGGCAGCTTGATCGTCGCGGCGTCGGCCAGCGTGCCGGCGCGGATCTCCGGCAGCGCGAAGGAGGAATGGTCCGAGGCGTAGATGAGGTCGCAAGACAGCGCCAGCTCGAAGCCGCCGCCCACCGCCATGCCGTTGACGCAAGCGATCACCGGCTTGTTGAGGTCGCGCAATTCCTGCAGCCCGGCAAAGCCGCCGACGCCATAGTCGCCGTCGACGGCGTCGCCGGCGGCGGCCGCCTTCAGATCCCAGCCGGCGCTGAAGAACTTGTCCCCGGCCGTCCTGACGATGGCGACCCGCAGTTCGGGATCGTCGCGGAACGCCTTGAAGGTCTCGCCCATCAGCCGCGAGGTCTTGAGGTCGATGGCATTGGCCTTCGGCCGGTCGAGCGTGACCTCGAGGATGGCGCCTTCTCGGCGGGTGGTGATGACGTCAGCCATTCTTCTTTTCTCCAAGCACCAGCAGGGCGTCCGCGATCCAGGCGCCCTTGCCTTCGGCGCAGACGATCAGCGGGTTGATGTCGAGCTCCTCGATCTCGCCTTCGTTCTTCTGCACGAAACCGGCAATGCCGGCGATGGCGTCGATGGCGGCGTTGACGTCGGCCTTCGGCCGGCCGCGATAGCCTTCGAGGAGAGGATAGAGCTTCAAGCCCCGCAATGCCGCCTCGATGTCGTCGCGCGTCGCCGGCAGCATCAGGGTCACGCTGTCGCGCAACAGCTCGACCAGCACGCCGCCGGTGCCGAGCGTCATCACCACGCCGAACATCGGGTCGCGGGTGAAGCCGACGATCAGCTCGGCGACGCCGTCGCGCACCAT
>RXJA01000211.1 GCA_003963455.1 Hyphomicrobiales bacterium | reverse complement strand
CGTTGCGACGCTTCTACCTGCTTGTCCACGGCAAAGTCCGATCTTTCAAACGAACAAGCGCCGGCTGGCCGGCGCGCTGGTTCGTCTCATCCCCGAAATTCGGGTCTATAAAGTTGCCGAGGTGGGGGCAGCCCCGAGCGGTGCCTGCCGGCTGGAGGATTGCCTCCGCGACGGCAAGCAAAAATTGAAATCAGGCGGCGCCTTTGACGCTGACGCCCTTTTCGACCAGGAAGTCCTGCAACTCGCCGGCCTGGAACATCTCGCGCACGATGTCGCAACCGCCGACGAATTCGCCCTTCACATAGAGCTGCGGGATAGTCGGCCAGTTGGAATAGTCCTTGATGCCCTGGCGCAGTTCGGCCGAGTCGAGCACGTTCACGCCTTTGTAGTCGGCCCCGATATAATCGAGGATCTGCACCACCTGGCCGGAGAATCCGCATTGCGGGAAGCCGGGCGTGCCCTTCATGAAAAGCACGACGTCGTTGCTCTTCACTTCATTGTCGATGTAGTCGCTGATGCCGGTCATGGACAATCCTTTCACGCCTGTGGGAGTCAGGCTCGAAGCATGTCCTTCAAATAAACCCATAGATTGGCTGAAACAAGACGTTAGCCGAGACACTGGGCCAATGGCGCAAGGGATCACGCGATTTTGGGCTAACACGCCGCTTGCGGGCTGCAAGCAGACGAGTGCGGGCCAAAGGCACCCCTTCAG
Organism: Hyphomicrobiales bacterium; assembly: GCA_003963455.1. Lineage (GTDB taxonomy): Bacteria > Pseudomonadota > Alphaproteobacteria > Rhizobiales > Rhizobiaceae > Mesorhizobium. The sequence goes on along the minus strand of RXJA01000211.1, from coordinate 7,921 downwards.
TCGGGAACGCTTGTCTGCAACGCAAGCGCGTGCAGCACGCCGCCCATATTGCCCTTCAGCGCGTCATAGACCATCTGGTGCTGCTGCACGCGGCTCTTGCCTCGGAAACTCTCTGCGACAACCTCGGCCGCGTAGTGGTCGCCGTCGCCGGCCAGATCGCGGATCGTCACCTTGGCGTCCGGAATGCCTTCCCTGATCAGTTTTTCGATGTCGTGGGCATTCATTGCCATGGCAAAATCCTGTTTCAAGCGGGCAGGCGGTGTGTGTGACTCGGGGGGACCCTAAAGCCTTTCCGGCGCGGATTGAAGCCGTCCCGTCGGCGACGGCAGCCTAAGGGCTATCCTGCCTGGAATGAACCTCGCCGTCTTCGGTGATGTCATCGCGCGTCGAGTAGGCGCTGCCGAGGCTGAAAACGAGCACGTAGAGCGGAATGTTGATCAACAGGCCGACGATGGGGAGGTAGCTCGTCATCCGCCAGGCCGGCGAGAAGAAGGCTTGACCGTAGCCGTCGCAGGTCAGGGACGAGCCATAGTCCCAAACCGCCCCGATCACCGCCGTGGCGACGAAGAGCTTGATGCAGGTCGCGACGTGCCTTGCCCGCGCAGGCTCCGGAGAAAGCCTGTTCCAGAGCACCAGGCAGACGATCGGAACCGCATAGATCAGGTTCTGAACGACGAGCATCGGCAGCGTGTCGTTGGCCGCGGCAAGGAATTGCGCGCGGGTTTCCAGCTGTGGACATAGCCCGCTCGAGGTCGTCGACAATAGAAACAGGACGAACGGTCCGAGAAACCAGAAGAAGAACAGGCACGGCCAGAAGGCGACTGCGACCAGCGCCCTGGCGGTCAGCCTCGTCAACTGGCCTGATCCATGAAGCGCGGGAACCAGCCCTCATGGGCGGCCTTCAGCTCGCTGACGGGGATCGACCGTGCCTCGCCGAGCTTCAAGTCACGTCCGCCACTGGTGCCGATCCACGGCGCGAAGATGCCGAGCTTGCCCTGCTCCTCGCGTATCCTGTCCCATTCGCCGCTTTGCGGGTCGATCGACAGCGTCAGCAGATAGCGGCCCTGGTCCTCGCCGAACCAGACCGGGATCGGGTCGGTGCCGGTAAGGCCGGGAATGGTGGCGCCGATGCCGGACGCCATCGCCATTTCGGCGAGCGCTATCGCTAGGCCGCCGTCGGAGACGTCGTGGGCGGCGGTCACGATGCCGGAGGCGATCAGCGAGCGCACATGGTCGCCGACGCGCTTTTCATGCGCGAGGTCGACGGGCGGCGGCGGACCATCGGTGCGGCCGTGGATGTCGCGCATATAGACGGACTGGCCGAGATGGCTGCCCCATGTCGGCGGTGCGCCGACCAGCACGATCATCTGGCCCTCGGCGGCAAAGCCGGTACGCGCCATCTTCGACCAGTCGGCGATGAGGCCGACGCCGCCGATGGTCGGCGTCGGTAAGATGCCGCGGCCGTTGGTTTCGTTGTAGAGCGAGACATTGCCGGAGACGATCGGGAAGCCGAGCGCGCGGCAGGCATCGCCGATGCCCTTCACGGCGCCGACGAACTGGCCCATGATCTCCGGCCGCTCCGGATTGCCGAAATTGAGGTTGTCGGTGGCGGCGAGCGGCAAGGCGCCGGTGGCGGTGAGGTTGCGCCAGCATTCGGCCACGGCCTGCTTGCCGCCTTCGTAAGGATCGGCCTCGCAGTAGCGCGGCGTGACGTCGGAGGAGAAGGCCAGCGCCTTGGTCGGATGGCCCTCGACGCGCACGACGCCGGCATCGCCGCCGGGAAGCTGCAGCGAATTGCCCTGGATCAGCGTATCGTACTGCTCCCACACCCAGCGGCGCGAGGAGAGGTCCGGCCCGCCCAGCATCTTGAGCAGCGCGTCGGCGACATCGGCCTTCGGCGCATCGTTCGCGGCCAGCGGCGCCGGCTTCTTCGCCTCGACCCAGGGGCGGTCATATTCCGGCGCCTGGTCGCCCAGTTCCTTGATCGGCAGGTTGGCGACCTCGTCGCCCTGGTGGATGACGCGGAAGCGCAGGTCGTCGGTGGTCTTGCCGACGATGGCGAAGTCGAGCCCCCACTTGCGGAAGATCGCCTCGGCTTCTTCTTCCTTCTCCGGGCGCAGCACCATCAGCATGCGCTCCTGGCTTTCCGACAGCATCATCTCATAGGCGCTCATGCGCTCCTCGCGCACCGGCACCTTGTCGAGGTCAAGCACGATGCCGAGGTCGCCCTTGGCGCCCATCTCGACCGCCGAGCAGGTCAGGCCGGCCGCGCCCATGTCCTGGATGGCGATGACCGCGCCCGACGCCATCAGCTCGAGGCAGGCTTCCAGCAGGCATTTCTCGGTGAAGGGATCGCCGACCTGCACGGTCGGCCGCTTCTCCTCGATCTTGTCGTCGAATTCGGCCGAGGCCATGGTTGCGCCGCCGACGCCGTCGCGCCCGGTCTTGGCGCCGAGATAGACGACCGGAAGACCGACGCCCTTGGCCTGCGACAGGAAGATGGCGTTGGTCTTGGCAAGGCCCGCCGCGAAGGCGTTGACCAGGATGTTGCCGTTGTAGCGCGCGTCGAAATTGACCTCGCCGCCGACCGTCGGCACGCCGAAGGAGTTGCCGTAGCCGCCGACGCCGGAAACCACGCCGGCAACCAGATGCCGGGTCTTGGGATGATCCGGCGCGCCGAAGCGCAGCGCGTTCATCGCCGCGACCGGACGCGCGCCCATGGTGAAGACGTCGCGCAGGATGCCGCCGACGCCGGTCGCGGCGCCCTGATAGGGTTCGATGTAGGACGGGTGGTTGTGGCTCTCCATCTTGAAGACCACGCAGTCGCCGTCGCCGATGTCGACCACGCCGGCATTCTCGCCCGGACCCTGGATCACCTGCGGGCCGCTCGTCGGCAGCGTGCGCAGCCATTTCTTCGAGGATTTGTAGGAGCAGTGCTCGTTCCACATCGCCGAGAAGATGCCGAGCTCGGTGAAGCTCGGCTCGCGCCCGACCAGGTCGAGGATGCGCTGGTATTCGTCGGGCTTCAGCCCATGCGCGGCGACGAGCTCGGGGGTGATCGGCACGGAATTGGAAATAGTCATGAGCGGCGATTTTTGTCCGTGGGAGAGGGGGATTTTCTGAGTCCCCTCTTATCGCAAGCTTTCGCGCGATACACCCCATCGGATGACGAAAAACGCCGGAAAAACTGCCTCTGCCGTGCTCGAGGGCCTGGCAGGGACCGGGCTCAGGAAAAACTGTCGTAGCCGGCGCGGCCTTCGTCGAGCAGTCGGCGGATGACGGCGACGCCGGCGGCGACGTCCTTGCCTTGCCGGGGCTGCGAAACGCCGAAGCGCACGCCATGAAAGACCTGCTCCGAGCGGCCGGCCTTGAACTCGTCCTCGTCGTCGAGGAGCACGCCTTGCGCCAGGCAGGCATTCTTGAAGGTGCCGGACAGCCAAGGGTCAGGCAAGGTCAGCCAAATGAAGGGCACATTATCCCTCGCCTTGAAGTCGAAACCCGCCAGAACCTTGCGCGCGATGGCGAGGCGGGCCTGAACCTCGGCGATGCAGCGCTTGCGGATCTCGCCCGCCTGGCCCGACAGCACCAGCCTCGTGCCGACCTCGGCCAGCAGGAAGGGCAAGCCGCCGGTCATCATCTTGTGGGCGATACGGATGCGATGGCGATAGCTCGGCGGACAGGAGAGCCAGCCGCCGCGCACGCCGGCTGCGACCGATTTCGACAGGCCGCCGGCGACGATCGTGCGCTCCGGCGCGTATTCGGCCAGCAGCGGCGTCGGGTCGTCGGTGAGTTCGCCATAGAGATCGTCCTCGATCAGCACGACATTGTATTCGCGCGCGATCCGCGCGATCGCCTGCCGCCGCTCCGCCGAGAGCGTGACCAGCGTCGGGTTCTTGGCGGTCGGCATCAGGAACATCACCTTCGGATGTTTCTGCGCGCAGACGCGTTCGAAATCGTCGGGGTCGATGCCATCCTCATCGGTCGCGACCAGCGCCGTGCGCCGCCCGATCAGCCCGGCGCTGCGCGCGATCTGCGAATAGGTGAGATGCTCGAACACCACGTAGTCGCCAGGCATGGTCAGCGCCGCGATCGCAGCCATGACCGCGGCGTGGGTGCCCAGTGTCGGCACGATGGAATCGGGCGAGGGGCGGAAGGCGTTTCGCGCCAGCCAGCGGCTGCCTGCCTCGTACCAGCGCTCGGGAAAATCACGCGTGTAGCTCGAAATGTCGTGCGGATGCTCCTGCGCCGTGCGCCCGAGCAGGTCCGCGATGACGGCGCCCTGGCCGACATCGGGAGCGGCGGTGCTGTCGAAGCGCAGCTTGCCGCTCGGCGCGTCGATGAAGCGGGTGCCTTGCAGGCCCGGTTCGACATCGGGTTTAGGGGTCTCGGCGCGCTGGCCGAGCACATAGGTGCCGCGCCCGACCTCGCCGCTCACCAGGCCGCGCTCGCGCAGCAGCTGATAGGCCCGGCCGATGGTGCCGACAGTGGTGCCGATGTCATAGGCGAGGTCGCGCTGCGGCGGCAGTTTCGCACCGGCGTCGATGACGCCCTTGTCGATATCTGACTCAATGCTGTCAGCAAGGCGCTGATAGAGCGGACCGGAACCGGCGGAGAGGTCAGGGAGCCAATTTGTCATGGTGACAATTTTCTATATTGCACCGTATGATGAGTCAATCCATATCGAAGTCGCGATTGGAAAGGTACAATCGAGACAAGGTAGAACGGAAATGGATACAATCGACACAATTCGCTACGCCGGTCCGGCGTTTCGCGCGCAAAACGACCCTCAAAGCCGGCGCGGCTTCGTCGGCCGCTTGGTATTTGTGCTCCGTTCCGTCGCCAGACAAATCGATCACATGCTGGAGCGTCGGCGCGGCCGCCTTGCGCTGATGGAGATGACAGACGAGCAGCTCAAGGATATCGGCATCTCGCGCTGCGACGCCCATCGCGAAGGCATCCGGTCGTTCTGGGAGTGACGGTCTATCTTCGTGTTGCCGGCCTTCCCCGCAATCTGCCGATGCCGTGATCGACAAGCACGGCGAGGACGCTCAATCCGATGAACAACGCGGTGATGGCCAGCGCCGAAACGGCGACGCTGGCCGCGCCGTTCTTGGAAACGTCGAGGAACGGGTAGGGTACTTCGCCGGCGAAGCGCGCACGTATCAGCGCGTAAGCGAGATAGGCGACAGGGTAGATCATCCACCAGGCAACGTCGCTCCATTGCCGCCTGCCATCAGCGCCTGCCACCAGCCACCACAGCACGAACAGCGCCGGCGCCACGTAGTGCAAGAGCACGTCGCAGATCAAGAACAAGCCCTGGGGTTGCCAGAGCTCCGCCAAAACTGTGGCGTAGACGATGAAGACCAGGGTTATGGCCACCGCCACGCCTGTCCGTATCCGCGGGCCGGCAAAGGCCGGAAACCACGCATAGCCGGTGGGTGACAGCAGCGAAGCATGCACCATCACCGCCGCGATATTGGTCAGGATGGTGAAAAAGCTCAAATAGAAGACGATCGAGCCGAGCAGGCCGCGTCCTGCCGCCAACGATGCCGGCATGGTGATGGCGAACTGCAGGGCAAGCGCAATCAGCCCAATGACCAGTCCCGCGATCTGCAGGAACCGGCCCATCGCGGCCTTATGCGGCGGCCGCGCAGGACGGGTTGCCGGCCTGCCAGCGGGTGATATCGGAGCTGATGCGCGCGCCGAGCGGCTCGTTCATCAGCGGCCCGAACACGTCGACGCGGCTGGAATTGCCTTGCGCCTGCACGACCAGCAGCGGCTTGCCGCCATAATGCTTGACGGGCACCAGCAGGAAGCGCGGCGTGCCGCTGTAGGAATTAAGCTCATTGGCCATCTGGTAGGCCTTGAAGGCCGGATCCTTGCTGGCGATCCAGCATTTGTGCGCCGAGATGGCGACCTGTTCCATGGCAAGCAGCGAGGCGCTTTTGCCGGACGGCGCTGGCGTAGTCTTCGGCGTCGACTGGCAGGACACCAATGCAAGCCCGGCGGCGGCCAGGAGAGCAAGGCGAGCAATCGTCGGTCCCATGGTCAGTCCGCCCCCGCGTTCCGGTAGGATGTCAAAGGATCAAGCCGCTATATCGAGCGCGCCTTCGAACAGCGCCCGTCCGTCATTGCCGCCATGCGCGGCCTCGATCAGATTCTCCGGATGCGGCATCAGGCCCAGCACGTTGCCCTTGTCGTTGATGATGCCGGCAATGTCGTTGATCGAGCCGTTGGGATTGGTGCCTTCGGCATAGCGGAACACCACCTGGCCTTCGCCTTCGAGCCGCGCCAGTGTTTCGGCGTCGGCGAAATAATTGCCGTCGTGATGCGCCACGGGCGAGCGGATGATCTGTCCGGGCCGGTAGCGGCGGGTGAACATCGTGTTGGCGTTGGCGATCTCAAGCTTCACCTGCCGGCAGACGAATTTCAGCGAGGCATTGCGCATCAGGGCACCGGGAAGCAGCCCCGCCTCGACCAGGATCTGGAAGCCGTTGCAGACGCCGATGACGGCGACGCCCTTGGCCGCCTTTTCGGCGACCGCCCGCATCACCGGCATGCGCGCCGCGATCGCGCCGCACCGCAGATAGTCGCCGAAGGAGAAGCCGCCGGGAATGGCGATCAGGTCGACATCCGGAATCTCGGTGTCGGTCTGCCAGACGGTCGCCGGCGCCTGGCCGGAAATCTTGGTCAGCGCCGCGATCATGTCGCGGTCGCGGTTGAGGCCGGGCAGGAGGACGACGGCTGATTTCATGGCAGTTCCCGTTCGCTGATCTGATGCAGATACCGGGGTGGAACGTGATTGGTCAACCATACGCCGTTGTCGGAGAGGAAGAATGTGGCTCCGTCCCCAGCCATGGCCTCCGAGTCGATGCGCAGGATAACATCTTTTCCCTTGCGGCGCCGCGCCACGATCAGGGCCGTCGCGATGTCCTTCGACAGATGCACGTGCTGACGCGATTGACTTGTCAGACCTTCGCGCAGAATAGCCGGAAGAAAATCTTCCTTGGTGCCGTGATAGAGCAAAGCCGGCGGCGTGCTCGGCGCCAGGCCGAGGTCGATGTCGACGCTATGCCCTTGCACGGCGCGGATTCGGTCGCCTTCGATGGCAAACCGCTTCTTCGGGTTGTCCGCGACGACGCGAGCGACATCGGTGGGCGACGCGCCGAATTTCTGTTCGATCACGGCGCAGAGCGTGCCGAGATCGGCCCAGCCATTCTCGTCGAGGGCAAGCCCTGCTTGCTCCGGCGCATGCCGCAGCACAAGGCTCATGAATTTCGAGATTTGAGTGTCGTTCGGCATCGGGGTTTGTAAGGCACTGGCCTGACCGAAGCCGTCGAGCGCCTCAGCCGATAGCGACGCTGTAATTCTCGATCACCGTGTTCGCCAGGAGCTTGTCGCACATGGCCTTGAGGTCGGCTTCGGCCTTGGCCTTGTCGGTTCCGGTGAGCTCGATGTCGAACACCTTGCCCTGGCGCACCTGGCCGACGCCGTCGAAGCCCAGTCCGGACAGCGCATGCTCGATCGCCTTGCCCTGCGGGTCGAGGACGCCGTTCTTGAGGGTTACGGTGATACGGGCTTTCATCGATACTCCTGGGCAGATCATCGTTTGGCGAAAGGCCTGCCATTGTCCGGCAGGCCCGTCAGTATTTAGTGCTTCAGGCCCTTGGGCGCTTCGGAAGAGGCAACGAGCACCGGGCCCGTCGGGCGCGGCGGCTCGTTCTCGTTGATGATACCGAGGCGGCGGGCGACTTCCTGATAGGCCTCGACCAGGCCGCCCATGTCGCGGCGGAAGCGGTCCTTGTCGAGCTTGTCCTGGGTGGCGACGTCCCACAGTCGGCACGAATCCGGCGAGATCTCGTCGGCGACGACGATGCGCATCATGTCGCCCTCGAACAGGCGGCCGCATTCGATCTTGAAG
>RXJA01000327.1 GCA_003963455.1 Hyphomicrobiales bacterium | reverse complement strand
CGACCAGAACACGCGTCCGGGCGCCGTCACCAGGCTCATCGTCTTCATCGTCGTGCTGACCGGCGCCGCGATCGTCTTCGGACTGTTCCGCGAGCGTCTGGGCGATCCTTTCCTGCTCGGCATGCTCGGCGTGCTCGCCATGATCGGCGTCGGCTTCCTGTTCGCGACCGCGATCGGCTTCGTGCAGATCGCGCCGCGTTCCACTGGCGACGAACTGTCGAAAGCCTTCGTCGATTCGATGTCGCAAGGCCTTCTGGTCACCGACACCAAGGGTCGCGTCGTCTACGCCAACCGCGCCTATGCCGACATGACGGGAGCTGCCTCGGCCGCCGACCTCAAGACGGTCGAGGGACTGCTGTCGGATGTTCCCGAGGCCTCGATGACGATCTACCGGCTGGCGTCCGGCCTGCGCGACGGCCAGGCGGGTGATGGCGAGTTCCGGCTGGCCCAGTCGATCAAGCCTGGCGCCGAGCCAGGCGCGCGCTGGTATCGCGCCCGCGCCCGTGCCTTCAGCATGCCCGGGCAAAGGCTTCCGATGCTGGCCTGGCAACTCGCCGACATTTCGCAGGAGAGGGCGGAACAGGAGCGCTTCTTCCTCGACCTGCAGAAAGCCATCGACCATCTCGACCATGCGCCGGCCGGATTCTTCTCGGCCGATCAGGAGGGCCGCGTCACCTATATCAACGCCACGCTCGCCGAGTGGCTCGGCATCGACCTCGCCTCGTTCACGCCAGGCGCCATCACGCTGCCGGAAATCATCGCCGGCGACGGCATGGCGCTGGTCCGCTCGGTCAAGGCCGATCCCGGCACCACCCGCAACGCCGTCATCGACCTCGACCTGACCACCATGAGCGGCCAGGCGCTGCCGGTGCGCTTCATGCACCGGGTTTCAGCGAGCCGCGAAGGCGTGAACGGGCCGACCCGGACGATCGTGCTCAACCGCACCCAGGGCGAGGATGCTTCCGCGGAGCTCAGGGCCTCCGAGGTCCGCTTCACCCGCTTCTTCAACTCGACGCCGATGGCCATTGCCGGCGTCGACGCGAACGGACGGATCCTGCGCACCAATGCGCCGTTCCTGCAGCTCTTTTCGTCGGTGGTCGACCGCGATGCCGTCGACCGGCGGGTGCGGTTCGAGACCGTCGTCCACGAACGCGACCGGCCGGCCTTCGGCGCAGCCTTCGAGAAAGCCCGGCAACGGCAGGCCAATATCGAGCCGATCGACTCCGTGCTGCCGGACAATGAAGAGCGCCACATCCGCTTCTACGTCAACGCCGTAGCCGACAGCGCGGGTGGCGAGGGCGCAGAGGAATCGGCGATCGTCTACGCGGTCGAGACCACCGAGCAGAAGGCGCTCGAGGGCCAGATGGCGCAGAGCCAGAAGATGCAGGCGGTCGGCCAGCTTGCCGGCGGTATCGCGCATGACTTCAACAACGTGCTCACCGCCATCATCATGGCGTCCGACCTTCTGTTGACCAACCACCGGCCGTCGGATCCGTCCTTCCCCGACATCATGAACATCAAGCAGAACGCCAACCGGGCGGCTTCGCTCGTCAGGCAATTACTGGCCTTCTCGCGCAAGCAGACGCTGCGGCCGGAGGTGCTCAACCTGACCGACGTTCTGGCCGATCTCAGGATGCTGCTCGCCCGCCTCGTGGGCAACGACATCAAGCTGAAGATCGACCACGGCCGCGACCTATGGCCGGTCAAGGTCGATATCGGCCAGTTCGAGCAGGTGGTGGTCAATCTCGCCGTCAATGCGCGCGACGCCATGCCGGGCGGCGGCGATCTGACCGTGCGCACCCGCAACGTCACGGCAGACGAGTGCAAATCCTTCGCCTATCGCGAGCTGACGCCGGCCGACTATGTGATGGTCGATGTCGAGGACACCGGCAGCGGCATTGCGCCCGATGTGCTGAAGAAGATCTTCGAGCCGTTCTTCACGACCAAGGAAGTGGGCAAGGGCACGGGCCTCGGCCTGTCGATGGTCTACGGCATCATCAAGCAGACCGGCGGCTTCATCTTCTGCGATTCCGAAGTCGGCAAGGGCACGGTGTTCCGCATCTTCCTGCCGCGCCACATCGCCGAGGTGAAGAAGCAGACCGAGCCAGGCGAAGCGTCGGCAGCGGCCCCGGCCAGGCCGGTCGACACCGCGAAGGATCTCTCCGGCTCGGCCACCGTGCTGCTGGTCGAGGACGAAGACGCTGTGCGCATGGGCGGCATCAGGGCGCTGACCTCGCGCGGCTATACCGTCCACGAGGCGTCATCGGGCGTGGAGGCGCTGGAAGTGTTCGAGGCGCTCGGCGGCAAGGTCGATATCGTCGTGTCCGACGTGGTCATGCCGGAGATGGATGGGCCGACATTGCTTGGCGAGCTGCGCAAACGCCAACCGGACATCAAGTTCGTGTTCGTTTCGGGCTATGCCGAGGACGCTTTCGCGAAGAACCTGCCGGCCGACGCGCATTTCGGTTTCCTGCCGAAACCGTTCTCGCTCAAGCAACTGGCGACGATCGTCAAGGACGTGCTGGAGTCCTAGGGTGGTTGGACATTTCCGGACGAAGTACTACGGCGAAGACGGCGAACCGACCACCTTACCATTCTGGAATTGCTTCTAAAACAGCTATCGCTTGCACATTACGGCAGCCCTGCCATGATGTCGTCGGATGGGTCTATCATGGGGTGGTGACGCGTGACGCCGCATATCGAGGCGGAGAGGGGAGACTATGCCGAAACGGTGCTGTTGCCGGGCGACCCCGAGCGCGCGCAGTGGATGGCGGAAAGCTTTCTCGAGGCGCCGCGCTGCGTCAATCGTCGAAGGGGCGCGCTGGGCTTCACCGGCCGCTTCCGGGGCAAGCCGGTCAGCATCCAGGCAACCGGCATCGGCGTCTCATCGTTTCTGGTCTACGCCCATGAGCTGCTCGACTATCACGGCGCGAAGACGCTGGTGCGAACCGGCACGTGCGGCGCACTGTCAGAAGGCGTTCCGCTGCGGGGCGTGGTGATTTCGAGCGCCGTACGTGCCGAGGGCGCGATCAGCGGGCAGGTGTTCGGGCTTTACCAGGCGGCCGGACCGGATCAGGCGCTCCATGCGCTGGCACTGCAGCGCGCGGCCGATCTCGGCATCGCCTGCAGCGCGGGTCTGACTGTCTGCAGCGACGTGTTCCACCACCCGGACGGCCGTGCGCGGTTCGACGAGCCGAGAGCGCTCGGAGCGCTGGCGGTCGATATGGAGACCAGCGCGCTCTATCGCATCTCGGCGCATTTCGGCGCGCGGGCCTTGTCGCTGCTCACCGTGGTCGATCATGCCGTCACCGACGAGCAGACCGACTATTCCGAACGCCAGGCGCTTTTCACCGATATGACGCGGCTGGCGCTGGAGGTTGCAACGGGACGCTGACGCTACTGCGTCAATTCCTTGCGCATGGCGGCAACGTCGCTGGACGAAACCGCCGGAGCGGCGTTGCCCCAACTGTTACGCACATAGGTCAGGACGTCCGCGATCTCCTGGTCGTTCAGGCGCCAGGCCAGCGACGGCATCGCCGGGGTCGTGCGCGCATGCTCCGTATGCACGGCCTGGCTTCCCGCCAGAACCAGCCGGGCCAGCGTTTCCGTATTGCCCTGCGCAACGACCGAGTTGCCGGTGAGCGCGGGGAAGAGGGCGCCGGCGCCCGCGCCGTCGCCGCCGTGGCAGGCCGAGCAATTGTCGCGGTAGATGGCCTCGCCTGTCGCCATCCGTGCCTGGTCGGGCTTTGCCGGTTGCGCGTTGCCGGCATCCGGACCGAGGCTCTTGAGATAGACGGCGACGGCCTTGAGGTCGGCATCGGTCATCTTCGACGTCGAGTTCTCGACGGCCTCGGCCATGGGACCCGACGCGATCGAATGCGCGTTGACGCCGGTCTTGAGGTATTGGACGAGATCGTCCTCGGACCATTTGCCGAGGCCCGACTGCGCGTTGTTGGTGATGTCGGGCGCGAACCAGCCCTGCAGCGACGCGCCCTGCACGAAGACGCTGTCCTTATCGGCGCCGAGGAAGGATTTCGGCGTGTGGCAGGTGCCGCAATGGCCTGGCCCTTGAACGATATAGGCGCCCCGGTTCCATTCAGCCGGCTTGGACGGGTCCGGCTTGAAAGGCGTCTCGCTGAAATTGAGCAGGTTCCAGCCCCACATGCTCAAACGGATGTTGAGCGGGAACGGCAGCTGGTTGGCTTCGACCTTGTTCGAGACGGGATCGACCGTGGTCAGATAGGCCCAGAGATCGGAAATGTCGTCGTCGGTCATCCTGGTGTAGGCCGGATAGGGCATCGCCGGGTAGAGCCGCACGCCGTTGTGGCCGACACCGGTCTTCATCATGTTGTGGAAGTCGGCCTCGCTCCAATTGCCGATGCCGGTCTCCCGGTCGGGCGTGATGTTCGGCGGGATCAGCGCGCCGAACGGCGTTTCGAGCGGCAGGCCGCCGGCAAGCGGCAGGCCGCCGGGCTTCGTATGACAGCCCGCGCAGTCGCCGAGCACGGCCTGGTATTGGCCGCGAATGATCCGGTCCGCCTGGTCGGCGGCGACGGCAGGTCCTAACGTCAGCGTCGTGGCGCCGAGGGCAAGGGTGAGAGCGAGCGTCTTCATGCCTGCACCAAAGGCGCGCCGGGATTGCGCAGATAGTGGTTGCGGATGGCGTCGGCGGCGCGGAAGGCCAGCGCGCCGACCGTCCCGGTCGGATTCTTGCCGGCGTTCTGCGGGAAGGCCGAGGCGCCGATGACGAAGACGTTCGGCACGTCCCAGCTCTGCAGGAAGGTGTTGACGGCGCTTCGCTTGGGGTCGGCGCCCATGATCGCGCCGCCTGTGTTGTGCGTGCTCTGGTAGGGCACGCTGTTCCAGCCCTTCTTGAGCCGGCCCACATTGTATTGTCTGCCGCCGAGCTTCTTGGCGATTTCCTCCATGCGACCGGACAGGTAGTTCGACATGCGTATATCGTTGTCCGGGAAGTCGAAGGTCATGCGCATCAGCGGCCTGCCGAAGCGGTCCTTGTAGGTCGGATCGAGATCGAGATAGTTGGTGCGCGTGGCGTAGCTGCTTCCCTGCGTGGAGAAGCCCAACGTGCTCTTGTAGCCCTGGACGGTGGCCTTCTTCCAGGCGCTGCCCCATTTCGGCGTGCCGGGCGGTGTCGGACGCGTGCCGATCGGGCGGCCGTTGGTCGGGATGCAATTGATGCCGGCGCCGCCGACGAAATCGAGTCCACCGTGATCGAAGGCATCGCCATTATAGTCGTCGATGGTCTGGCCGAGCGCGCCGGCGGCGATGAACGGATTGAAGTTCTTGTCGTCGAAAAAGACCTGCGTGCCGGCATTGGTCTGATAGCAGTAGTTGCGCCCGACCGTTCCCTCGCCAGTGTTGGGGTCATAGATCCTGCCGATGCCCGACAGCATCATCAGCCGCACATTGTGCAGGCCGTAGGCGCACAGGAGCACCAGGTCGGCCGGCTGGAAATACTCCTCGCCGGAAGAGTCGATGTAGGTTACGCCGCGCGCGGACTTGCCGCCGGCGGCGAGGTCGACCCGCAGCACTTCGCTGTCGGTGCGGACCTCGAAATTGGCCTTCTTCATCAGCACCGGCAGGACCGTCGTCTGGGCGCTCGACTTGGAGTAGTTGGCGCAGCCGAAGCGCTCGCAGAAGCCGCAGAAGGTGCATTGGCCAAGCGTGACGCCGAGCGGGTTGGTGTAGGTCCGCGACATGTTCGCCGACGGTGTCGGGAACGGGTGCAATCCCATCGATCGGCCAGCCTCGGCAAACAGAGTCGGGGCGTAGGTCATCTGCATCGGCGGGTTCGGGTAATCGCGCGCCCTTGGGTCCTCGAACGGATTGCCGCCTTCCTGCAATTGCCCCTTGATGTTGCCGGCCTTGCCCGAGATGCCGGCCAGATATTCGAACTGGTCGTAATAGGGCTCCATGTCGGCGCCCGTGACGCCCCAGTCCTCGACCTGGAGGTCGGCAATCCGGGCCGCGCCATATTTGTCCGTGAGGTTGGTCCTGGTCTTGAAATCGGAATCCCAGAACCGCCAGGTGTGGCCGTTCCAGTGGACGCCGGCGCCGCCGACACCATTGCCGGGCAGAAACGAGCCGAAATCGCGCATCGGCAGCGCCGTCTGCGACGGGTCGTTGCGCATCGTCATGGTCTCGACGACGGGCTGCAGGAAGAGATCGCGGCGGACCGAATAGCGCAGCTCATCCTGCGCATAGCCGATATTGAAATCGGTCGCGGTGTCCCGCCAGGGACCGCGCTCGATGGCCAGCACGTCGAGACCCTGGTCGGTCAGTTCATTGGCGAGAATGGCTCCGGTCCAGCCGAGGCCGACGATGACGACGTCCTTGCGCGGCAATATCCTGGTCATGGATCAAGCTCCCTTGCCGAGCCATTCCGGACGCCCGGTGATCGACACCGGCGGCAGCGGATAGGGCTGATTGTGTTTGCCGACATGGTCGCGGTAGTCGTAGCGGGCGCCCGGGAAGCCGAGCATGCGCCAGGACGCCATGTCCTTGTTGCCGCCATAGACCGGATCGGCGAAGAAGCCCTCCATCGTGTTTTGCAGAAGCAGCGCGAAGAACCCGGCGGCCTGCACGCCATTCGGCAACTCGACCTTTCCGGCCTCCATGGCGGTCAGGAAGGCGTCCTGATCCTCAGGCTTGAGCTCGACGAAGGCCTTGCCGTCTCGCTGTTTCAGGAACGCATCGATGGCCGCCAGTCCGGCGCGGTAGCGCTGCGCCGGATTGGCTTCGCCCTGGTAGCCCTGTGTCGGCAATCCCGGCTTGAACGGACCTTGCGTGTAGAGCCGGCTCGATGTCCCGAAGGCACCCATAAGCTGCCGGTCGATGTAGACCGCGCAGCCGGCTTCCTTGCCGCCGATGCTGAGGTCGTCGTGGGGGACGAGCCTGTCGACGATGGCCTCGACCAGAGCCGCTTCCTGCGGCGTGAAGAACTGCCAGCCGCCGGGAATGACCTGCGCCGGCGGATCGGAAGCCATGGGCTCCCATGGCAGGGCGCCCGAGATCGTCCGCGCGCGGCTCACGGCCGGGGCTGTGATCGTAAGCATGGCGACGGAGGAGAGGAAGAGACGCCGGTTCATCCTGATAGGATAGCGATGGCTCATATTAGGTGCCTCGAAAATACAGGTGCCTGCCTCGGGAAGTTACGCCCAAGTTGAAGATGACCGAACCGTGAAGTTCAAGCCGCATAGCTCGATTTGTTGACAGCGTGCGGAAAGATAGACTGTCCGTCAAGCGCATCGTCAATCGTTGGTTGGGCCTGCCGTCGTTGTCCGTTGTGCCTGTATTTTAGATGGATGCAATAACCCCTTGGCGCGGCGGATCGCTCCGCCGCGCGGCCTGTCGAAGGGAATCTGCCCGCGCCGTTGGTTAGGCGGCTTCCTGCTTCAATGCGGCCTGCTCCTCGGCGTTGGGGCGGTGGCCCCGCAGGTAGAGAGCGCAGGTCGTGCGCAGCATGGAAGCGAAGTTCGGGATCTGGCCGTTGATCTCGATCGCCTCGTCATAGAGCTTCGAGATGAATTTCGGTGTCGTCAGTCCCTGGCTGTCGGCGATCTCGTCAAGAAGACCCCAGAACGTCGCCTCGAGCTGGATGCTGGTCGAATGACCGTCGATGCGGATCGACCTGTTGATCTGCCGATAGCCTTCCGGATCCTGCCCGGCAAAGACTCTGCACATCGGTACCTCCCGTTCTTGTTTGTCTTGGGCGCCGATTGAGTGAGCCGGCGCCTTTTTGAACACTGCCTGCGCTTGTCATCTTCGATCCGATGGCCGGCAACGGCAATCAGACTTTCGTCCTTAGAACTGGAGCGACACTAGCCGTTTTCGAGTCCCACGCGTGGTAATTGGCTGCCACCACCTTTTTTCGCTGGCGCGCATAATCGATTCTGTAAGCACAGAAAGCTGCGGAGTCCGATTTGGCGAAGACGATCCATTCCATGATCAGGGTACTCGACGAGGCAAGATCCGTCGATTTCTACAACAAGGCCTTCGGCCTCAACGTGGCGCAGCGGCTCGATTTCGAGACCTTCACGCTCATCTATCTCAGCAACGCCGACTCACCCTTCGAGGTGGAGTTGACCGTGAACAAGGGGCGCACCGAGCCTTATGCATTGGGCGACGGCTACGGCCATCTCGCCGTCTCGGTCGCCGATCTCGACAGCGAGCACGACCGGATCGGCGCGCTCGGCTTCAATCCGAAGAAGATCGTCGAATTCAACCGCGACGGGGCGCTCCTTGCCCGCTTCTTCTTCATCGAGGACCCCGACGGCTACAAGATCGAGGTCCTGCAGCGGGGAGGGCGCTTCCAATAGGGGACATTCTGCCGCGCGGACCGGCGCGGCGCCAGCAACGGCGCCCTCAGCGGCGCGAACAGCAAGCAGGGAGGAAATCATGGTTACAGTTTACGAGAAGAAACCGGGTTACGAGAAGAAAGCCGGCCTTTCGCGGCGCGAGCTTCTCAAGCGCGGCGGCGCGGGCGCGCTGCTCATAATATCCGGCAGCGCCGTCATCAGCCCCGAATATGCCTGGGGTCTCGAAACCTCGGCGCTGAAGCCCGAGACGATGGCGACGCTCAT
>RXJA01000486.1 GCA_003963455.1 Hyphomicrobiales bacterium | reverse complement strand
ATGCCCGCCGAACAGCAACGCCGCTGATTTGCGGTCAGACCGAGGAAACCCGCCACAGTGTTCGTATCCTTCTTCCCGCAGCCGAAGCTCTTCTTCACCTCGGCCGCCGTCTGGAGCCTTGCCGCGATCCTGTTCTGGTTTTTCGGTGGCGAGCAACTGGGCGCCTTGTTTGGTCTTCCGCCGGCTGCCGCCGACGCACCGCCCATTATCGGTATCACCGTATTGTGGTCGCAGCCTTTCCTCTGGTTCTATATGTACTTCGCCATCGCTACTATGATTTTCTATGGATTTTGGAGATTGTATTCCCCACACCCATGGCAAAACTGGTCAATTCTTGTATCTGCTGTTATTTTATTTTTAATATATTTTACGGTGCAGATCAGTGTCGCTGTCAATAACTGGTATGGTCCGTTTTTTGACTACGTACAGGGATTGATGGGCAAAACCGTCGAGTCCACCAGCGGCGAATTCTACACCAAGCTTGCCCCTTTTGTCTGGCTGGCGCTGGTCGGCATGAATGTGCAGGTCGTCAACAATTTTATCGTCAGCCATTGGATATTCCGTTGGCGCACGGCGATGAACGACTATTTCATGGCCAATTGGAGCCGGCTGCGGCACATCGAGGGCGCGTCGCAGCGTATCCAGGAAGACACTATGCGTTTTTCGCAGATCATGGAGGATCTGGGCACCAGCTTTGTCCAATCGATCATGACCCTGATCGCATTCCTGCCGGTGATGATCCAACTGCAGGCTCATATCACCGAGTTGCCGGTTATAGGAGCTGTTCCCCAGCCGCTGGTTGTTGCAGCCCTAGGATGGTGTCTGTTCGGAACGATTTCGGTGATGGTGGCAGGTCTGAAACTGCCCGGACTGCAGTTCCGGAACCAGCGCGTCGAAGCTGCTTATCGCAAGGAGCTCGTCTACGGCGAGGATCACGCAGACAGGGCTCAGCCGATTACCACGGCCGAACTTTTCACCAATGTTCGCCGCAACTACTTCCGACTCTATTTTCACTACATTTATTTCAACGTAGTCCGTTATACATATTTGCAAGCGGACAATATCTTCCAGTTTTTCATCCTGGCACCGTCATTCGTCGCCCATAAGATCACGCTTGGAGCGATGAATCAGATATTGAACGCCTTCGGCAAGGTGACGAATTCGCTGCAATTCCTGTTGAATTCCTGGTCGACCATCGTCGAGTTGCAGTCTGTCCAGAAGCGTCTGCGCGCCTTCGAGGCAACGCTGCAAGGCGAACCGTTGCCGGACATCGATCAGCGCTATCTCACTCGCCAGAGTGCGGAAGATCCGGCCTGAACTGGACCAACCGTGGGCGGCTCAGCCGCCCACGCTCGCCTGCGTCTCGCCGGCTCGCTTGCGCCCCACATAGTCGCGAAAACTGATGCACTCGACGTCGGCTTTCACGCAGACCTCGCCGGCGAAGCGCTCCAGCGCGTCCCAATAGGCGCCGTTGTTCATCAGCGTGAAATGGAAGCCGAGTTCCAGCGGCAGGCGCTTGCCGCGGTACTCGGTATCGAAGGCGGCGCGGAACGCCTGATAGGCGCGCTCGGTGAACTCGGCCGACTGCGCCGGCTTCTCCGTGCCGCCTGAATGGCGGACATAGAGATTGTAGTCCATGGCGACCACAGGCTTCGCCTTGGGTCCTTCGGGGATAAGCGGCAGGGCAAAGCGGGTTGTGCCGTTGAGGGTTGGCGGCACGGCCGGGCCGTTCGAAACGCCGCTCGCGTCATACTGGAAACCGGCCTCGGGCAGGGCCTCGTAAAGCGCCTTGCCGGCCGAGAGATAGGGCGCGCGGAATCCGATCAGCGCATGATGCGCGAAATCGCGCCAGTCGGCCGGTTCCGGGATGCCGTTGATGGCATAGGCGTTCTCGAAAATGCGCCGGACAGAGGCGAATTCGGCCAGCCAGTCGGCCTTGCTCCATGCCTTGCCGTCGAAATGCCCGCAGGCATGGCTGCCGATGTCGTGGCCTTCGGCAGCCGCGAGCCGGACCTGTTCCAGCCGGTCGGCCACGTCCTTTCTCGAGGCGCCGAAGCCGACATTGGATTTGCCGGCGGTCTTGCCGGGCCCGGCATAGTCCTGCCGCGTGTCCGGCGAGAGCAGGAACACGCAGGATAGGAAATAGGTGAAATGCGCGCCGGTGCGCTTTGCCAGCGCCCGGCTTCGCTCCCATTGCGAGATCTCGCGCGCGGCGTCGAACGAGATCAGCACCACCTGCTTCGGCTTGGCCGGCGAGGCGGCTTGCGATTTCGGCGGATCGGCGAAGGCCGCATTGAGGCAGGCAAGCGAGGCGAGATTGAATGCAAGGACGCGGTACGAACGAAGCATTGGCAACCTTTCGGGGGACCTTTCCGGCCGATGCAAAGCCGGCTATCGCCCAAATGTGGCACCGGTGCGTTCCGGCAAGACGCGCGCAGTACCGGTGCTCTGCGCCGATTTTCCGGTCGGCCCCCTTCCATGCCGACAAAATTTCGCTAAAACGCGGGCTCAAGAAGCGCCCCGCCCGGGGCTGCAATGGTTTTTGATTGATGTCGGACGACAGTTTTATCCGCGAAGTCAACGAAGAGATTCGTCGCGAGCAGGCGCAGGCGCTGTGGGATCGCTTTGGTCCGGCCATTCTCGGCATCGCCATCCTGATCGTGCTGGCGACCGCCGCCGTCGTTGGCTACCGCTATTGGAACGAGTCCCGCGCCAACCGTTCGGGCGACGCCTTCTCGGCGGCGCTCAAGCTCGCAAATGACGGCAAGAACGACGAGGCGATCGCGGCCCTCGATCAGTTGGAGAAGGACGGCTACGGCGCCTATCCGCTGCTCGCCCGCATGCGCGCCGCGACCGTCAAGGCCGACAAGGGCGACGTCGACGGCGCGGTCAAGGATTTCGACGGCGTCGCGGCCGACAACGCCATTCCCGCCGGTATCCGCGACATGGCGAGGCTGAGGGCGGCGCTGCTGCTCGTCGACCACGGTTCCTTCGCCGATGTCTCCAGCCGGGTCGAGGCGCTCACCGCCGACAGCAACCCGCTGCGCCACTCGGCGCGCGAGGCGCTTGGCCTCGCCGCCTGGAAGGATGGCAAGTCGGCGGATGCGCTCAAACTGTTCGACCAGATCTCTTCGGATGACGGCGCCCCGCGCAATGTGCGCCAGCGGGCAACGCTGATGTCCGAGCTGATCCGCGGGTCGGGCAACGCGTCGTGATCCTGGATGGGCTTCAAAGTCGCCATCATCGGCAGGCCTAACGTCGGCAAATCGACACTTTTCAATCGGCTGGTCGGAAAGAAGCTGGCGCTTGTCGACGACACGCCTGGCGTGACGCGCGACCGCCGCGTCCATGCCGCGAAACTTTACGACCTTCATTTCGATGTCATCGACACCGCCGGTTTCGAGGATGCGGCGGCTTCGACACTGCCCGGCCGCATGCGCCAGCAGACCGAGATCGCCATCCGCGAAGCCGACCTCATCTTCTTCACCGTCGATGCCAAGTCCGGCCTGATGCCGGACGACCGCACCTTCGCCGACGTCGTGCGCAAATCCGGCAAGCCGGTGGTGCTGGTCGCCAACAAGGCCGAGGCGCGTGGCGCTCAGGGCGGCATGCTGGAGGCCTGGGAACTCGGCCTCGGCGAGCCGATCCCGGTCTCGGCCGAGCACGGCCAGGGCATGCCCGACCTGCGTGACGCGGTGGTCGAAGCGCTTGGCGAGGAACGTGTCTTCGGCGAGGATGAGGAAGACGACGGCGACGAGATCGCCGCCAGCGAGGTGCTGATCGGCGAGGACATCGCCGACCCGGACGCTGAAGCACCCTATGACGACACCAAGCCGCTGCGCATCGCCGTCGTCGGCCGCCCCAACGCCGGCAAGTCGACGCTGATCAATGCGCTGATCGGCGAGGAGCGGCTGCTCACCGGTCCGGAAGCCGGCATCACCCGCGATTCGATCTCGGTCGACTGGGACTGGCGCGGCCGCCGCATCAAGCTGTTCGATACCGCCGGCATGCGGCGCAAGTCGAAGGTGCAGGAGAAGCTAGAAAAACTCTCGGTGCAGGACGGCTTGCGCGCCATCCGTTTCGCCGAGATCGTCATCATCGTGCTCGACGCCACAATCCCGTTTGAGAAGCAGGACCTGCAGATCGCCGACCTCATCATCCGCGAGGGCAGGGCGCCGGTGATCGCCTTCAACAAATGGGATCTGATCGACAACCCGCAGGAACTGCTGGCCGAGCTGCGCGAAAAGACCGGGCGGCTGTTGCCGCAGGTGCGCGGCATCCAGGCCGTGACTGTGTCGGCCGAGACCGGCCGCGGCCTCGACAAGCTGATGGAAAGCGTCATCAAGACGCACAGGGTCTGGAACAGCCGCGTCTCCACCGGCAAGCTCAACCGCTGGCTGGAAGGCATCCTGGCGCATCATCCGCCGCCCGCCGTCGCCGGCCGCCGCCTGAAGATAAAATATGTCACGCAGGCCAAGACCCGCCCGCCGGGCTTCGTCGTCTCCTGCTCGCGCCCGGACGCGATGCCGCAATCCTATGTCCGCTACCTAACCAACAGCCTGCGCGAAGCCTTCGACATGCCGGGCGTGCCGATCCGCATGGCGCTACGCACGTCCGACAATCCGTTTGCGGGCAGGGCGAAGAAGCGGTGAGGCTCAGGCGACCTTCCTGAACACGTCATAGGCCTGCGCTCCCTCCGGCAGCGTCTCCACCGCCGCCTGCAGTAAAATCTCGGCCAGCCGCGCCGCCACCGGATCGAGCTCGGCGTCTTTCTGGTGCAGATGCAGCGCCATCTTGGGCAAGGCCGGCAAATGGAGCACGCCCGGCGGGATCGCCCTGAGATTGGCGGGCAGGCCGATATCGGTGCGGATCGTCAGGCCGAGTCCGGCCGCCACCGCCGCCCAGATGCCGCCGAGGCTGGGGCTGGAGAAGGCCATGCGCCAGGGCATCCCTGCGCGGTCGAGCGTTTCGGTCGCGACCGTGCGCAAAAGGCATGGCGCCTCGAACACCACCAGCGGCAGCGGCTCGCCATTGCTCGGACCGGCTTCGATTGGTTTCGCCGGGCCGATCCAGCGCGCCTGCACATCGGCGACATGCCGGCTGTAGGGCAGGGCCATGCCGTCATGCCAGGCGAGCGCGATGTCGAGATTGCCGGCAAGGACGCGCTCGGCCAGTTCGTGGCTGCGCCCGATCCGCGCTTCGATGCGGACCTTGGGATGGGCGCGGGCGAAGCGGCCGAGCACGTCGGGCAGCACGGCTTCGCCGAAATCCTCCTGCAGGCCGAGCCGCACCCAGCCTTCCAGTTCGACATCGCGGATGGCGGAGGCCGCCTCGTCGTTGAGTTCGATCAGCCGCCGCGCATAGCCCAGCATCGTCTCGCCGGCTTCGGTGAGCGCCAGGCCGCGTCCCGCCTTGCGGAATATCGGCGTATCCGCCTGCTCTTCCAGTTTCTTCAGCTGCGCGCTGACGGCGGACGTCGAGCGCCCCAGCCGTTCGGCCGCCTTGGCGAAGCTGCCCAGCTCCATGCCGGTGACGAAGGTTCTGAGGACATCGAGGTCGAACGTGATTCGTCGCATGGGATCATCCTGATTTTCAGGATTGTTGATCAAAAACTTCCTGATTTTATGGATGAAGCTATGACGCTACATCCCGTCCGTCAAGCCGTCCGCCAGAGCATGATGCCGAAAAGTGTGAAGCGGTTTTCGGGCGACATCATGCTCTATCTCTTTGATTTAGAGCCGGATTCAGATTTCAGGTCGGCTCGACCTGAAATCATCCGGCTCTAGCCGTCACGGGAATGGAATCATGTCCGCCATCGTCACTCGAAACGACTGCCAGTCGCCGGCGGGAGGTGTCGCTGGCGCCCCCGCGCGCCGCGCCTTCGGCCCCAACCATCGCTGGAAGGTGCTGGGCATCGGCGTTGCCGCCAATGCCGGCTTCTCCGCCACCTTCTCCGGCATTCCGGCAACCGCGGTGGCGATACGCCAGGGCTATCACCTCGACAATGCCTCGCTCGGCCTTGCGCTCGGGCTTCTCGGCCTCGGCGTGGCGCTGAGCGAACTGCCCTGGGGCGTGCTCACCGACCGCTGGGGCGACCGGCGTGTGCTCCTGACCGGGCTTGGCGCAACGGCTGCATGGCTTCTCATCATGGCGCTGCTCGTCGTGCCGACGAAAACAGCCATTCCCGGCGTCGCGCTGCTGTCGGCAAGCCTGCTCGTCGCCGGCCTGCTCGGCGGCAGCGTCAACGGCTCCAGCGGGCGCGCCATTATGGGCTGGTTCGAAGAGGGCGAGCGCGGCTTCGCCATGAGCATCAGGCAGACGGCCGTGCCGCTCGGCGGCGGGCTGGGCGCGCTCGTCCTGCCCTCGCTGGCACTGGCTTCTGGCTTTGCCGCGGTCTTCGGCCTGCTTGCGGCCGTCTCGGCTCTCTCGGCCTGTTTTGCCTGGCGCTGGCTGCATGAACCGCCCGTCGAAGGCGTTGGTCATGCCGCCGCCTTGACACGCGGCCCGGCGCCCTTGCGCAACATCGAGGTGTGGCGCATCTCGACCGCGATCGGCCTGCTCTGCTTCCCGCAGGTCGCGGTGCTCACCTTCGCCTCGGTCTTCCTGCATGACTTTGCCGGCATGGGCACATGGGTGACCAGCGCCAGCCTTGCCGCGGTGCAGACCGGCGCCATGGTGATGCGCATCTGGAGCGGGCGCTTCACCGACCGCCGCGGCAACCGCCGCCCGTTCCTGAGAGTCTGCAGCGCGCTGAGCGCGTTGGCCTTCCTGGCGCTGTGGCTGCTGGTGACCGGCGCCGCCGCGATCCCGGCGCTGCTTCCGCTGCTTCCGCTGACGGTCGTCGTTGCCGGCATATTCGTCTCGGCCTGGCACGGCGTCGCATACACCGAGCTTGCCACGCTTGCCGGCGCCGGCCATGTCGGCACCGCGCTCAGCCTCGCCAACAGTTTCGTCTTCATCGGATTCTGCCTGGTGCCGATCGCCATTCCGTGGCTGCTGCTGGTCTTCGCGTGGCCGGGCGTGTGGCTGGCGGCTGCGATCTGCGCGGCGCTCGCCTGGCCGATCTTCCTGCGCCCCCTTGATTCACCCAAACCTGGCGCATCCAGCCAGGCCTGATCCCTCATCGGCCCGCCGTGGAAACGGTGGGCCGGCTTTCCTTCAAACATGAAAAGAACACGATCGATGTCGTTAACCCCGCATCAAGGTTAATGCTTCATTTTGGCTCTCCGGGGTCAGTAGCGTTCTGGAGAGTTCCGTGCACCGACGCGTTTCAATGCGGCTCGCCGCCGCCGCCGTTGCGAAAAGACGTTCCTTCCTTCCTCCTCTGGTGCTCGGGCTCGGAATCTGGATCGGCTTTCCGTCGGTCGTCGCCTATCAGGATATGACCAGCCTGATCTCCGGCCTGGAGGCGCCCAACGCCCGCTGGAACGCCTATATCGAGAAATCCGCCGCCGGCTCGGTGCATGCCGCCGAGATGCCGTTCATCGATTCCACCACCACCGGCTCGATCTCCGGCTCCGGCGTGAACCTGCCGGGCGTGGGCACCGTCGCCTTCCGCGGCAAGGGCAACGCCGCGGGCGCCACGCCCGATGAGGATCGTGTCGTGCGCGCCGACAAGAAGGGCCGCCTCGTTCAGGTCTCGCCCGTCGCGCCGCCCAAGAATTTCAGCGCCGGCTCGATCTTCGAGCGCACCTCCTCGCTGCTGCGCCCGAGCATGGACAGCGGCCTGAAGCTCACCTTCGCCAAGCCCGGCATCAAGGGCAAGGAAGTCCAGATCGCCCAGGCCTTCCATCTTCGCGAGGACAAGAAGCCTGATCCGGCCTTGCCGGCGGCCCTTGTCGCCCTCGTCAACAACGACAAGCCGGACATCCTCGCCACGGCCTATGCCCAGTCCGCGCCCGACTACGCAAAAGCCTCGCCCTTCGAGGCGCTGCTGCAGGACGATCCCAACGATGGCCGTTTCATTCCGCCGATGGGCAAGGGCGACCATGCCTGGCTGCAGAACCCGCTGCCGGCCAGCGTCTTTTCCAAGCCCGAGCAGGCATGCCTTGCCAAGGGCATCTATTTCGAGGCGCGCAGCGAGCCCGTTCGCGGCCAGGCGGCGGTGGCGCAAGTGATTCTGAATCGCGTCCGCAACCCGGCCTATCCGAAAACGATCTGCGGCGTCGTCTACCAGAACGATGATTGGTTCAACCGCTGCCAGTTCTCCTTCGCCTGCGACGGCAGGAAGAAGACCATCACCGACCAGGCTTCCTACAAGACCGCGCAGGAGGTGGCCATGGCGGTGACCGCCGGCAAGATCTTCATTCCCGAGGTCGGCTCCTCGACACATTACTACGCTAACTACGTCCATCCCGGCTGGGCGCGCGCCATGCAGCGCATGACCAGGATCGGCCTGCATATCTTCTATCGCACCTATGGCGGCGGCTGGAGCTGAGCCGCCGGACGGCTTGAACTGACCCGCTTGGACGACGCCTCCGGCAATGTTCCCTGGGGGCCCGCCGCCCGCGCCGATTGGCGCGGATTCGCGCCGTCACCTCACGCGGGCGTGAAGGGCACGATGTCGCACCTCAATAAGCCATTGATTTAATTATCGAAAATACATCGCTTGGAAGTTCGGCCCGTGGCTTGACGGGCGCGGACCCTCTAACTATGTTGCCGGCGACTTTAGAAGCGGA
>RXJA01000088.1 GCA_003963455.1 Hyphomicrobiales bacterium | reverse complement strand
GATCCTGTCGGGCGTGCTGCAATACACCTTCATGAGCATCAACATCATGATGTTCCGCAAGAAGTGGCCGCTGGGCTCGATCCGCCGCGGCTATACACACCCCTTCCATCCGCTGCCGGCGATCGTGCTCTTCTGCCTGTGCATGGTGACGTTCTTCGCCATCTTCCTCGGCTTCGGCTCGCAGCTGATCGCGATGACCGTCTTCTATTTCCTGATTTCACTGTGGTTCCACTTCTACCGCTACAAGTTCGTGCGGCGCGGCGACCAGTTCTCCATGCCGTGGCCGAAGCCGCAGGGTTATTGAGTGGAGTGAAGGCCCGCCTATCGACGGCGGGCCTTAGTGTGTCGAGATGTCGGAACTGACGTCAGTATTGCTTGCCGGAGTGATCGCATTGGGCGTCGCCGCCCATATTGCCTGGCTGGCGCGCGCCAGCCGCAAAGAGGCGAAGGCGGCCCTGGCAGCCGATATGGCCAGCGTTCGCAGCGTTGTTGCCGATGCCGCCGATATTTCCGACGGCACGGCCGGCGTCGCCACCTGGGCCGGCACGTGGAACGGCCAGCGCGTTCAGGTTCGCACCATCGTCGACACGCTGGCGACGCGAAAGCTGCCGACGCGCTGGCTGAGTGTCTCGATCACCGAGCCGGTCGCGATGCCGGGTGTCTTCGACATGATGATGCGGCCGAATTCGGCGACGACATTTTCCAATTTCGATCATCTTGCCTACACGCTGCCGAAGTCGCCCGGCTTTCCTCCGGAGGCAGTGCTCAAGACGGACCGCAAGGGCGTCGCCTTTCCGCAGGACCTGATCGCCTCGCGCATCGACATTTTTGCCGAAGGACGCGCCAAGGAATTGCTGATCACGCCGAACGGGGTGCGCATCGTGTGGCTGTTGGCCGAGGCCGAGCGCGCACGCTATGGCGTGTTCCGGCAGGCCGCGTTCGGCGGCGCCGGCATCGATCCCGGCTTGATCGAAAGGCTGCTCGAGGCGACTTCTGCGCTTCGCCAAGCCATCAACCAGCGCGAACGGCAAGCGGCATGACCGAGAGAACCTCCACGCCTGCTCCCGTCAACCCCTATCTCGTGCTCGGCGCTGCAGTCGTTTTGCCGGCAAGCGGCCATGTCCTGCTCGGCGTCCCGGTACGCGGCCTGCAGTTCCTGTTCTTCATGGTGATCCTCGGCTGGATAACGACCAAGCTGGCGGGCGCCGACGCCAGCTTCATCGGCCGCCATGCCGGCGCTTTCCTGATCTATGCCTTCTCGATCCTTGACGCCTACAAAATCGCGCGTATCCGCCATGCGATCTGGGTTCACAAGTCACGCCCGGACGGCGATAGTGCCGGGGGCAACGCGCCCTCAAATATATAACTACAGGAAAATTTTTTTCATACCAATTGAATTCGGCAAACTCATTGAGTACATCATCTGAGAGCCAAAAAACGTCGGAGGCTGGCATGTGCGGAATCGTCGGACTTTTCTTGAAGGACAAGGCGTTGGAGCCGAAGCTCGGCGCGATGCTGTCGGAGATGCTGGTGTCGCTCAGCGACCGCGGGCCCGACAGCGCCGGCATAGCCATCTATGGCGCCCCTTCCAGGAATGAAGCCAAGATCACCATCCAGTCGGCCAAGCCGGAGCGCGATTTCCGCGGCCTCGACGTTGAGTTGGAGAAGGCGACCGGCGCGCCGGTGAGCGTGGCGGTGAATTCGACGCACGCCGTCATCAGGACGACGCCGGACAAGATCGATGCCGCGCGCGAGGCGCTGCAGTCGCTCAGACCCGACATTCGTATCATGGGCGCCGGCGAGGCGGTCGAAATCTACAAGGAGGTCGGCCTGCCGGAAACCGTCGTCGATCGCTTCCACGTGCGCTCCATGACCGGCACGCACGGCATCGGCCACACCCGCATGGCGACGGAATCGGCGGTCACCACAATGGGCGCCCATCCCTTCTCGACCGGCGCCGACCAGTGCCTGGTGCATAACGGTTCGCTCTCCAACCACAACAATGTGCGCCGCGAACTTATCCGCGACGGCATGAAATTCGAGACCGAGAACGACACCGAAGTGGCCGCCGCCTATCTTTCCAACCGTATGGCGCATGGCAAGAATCTGGGCGAGGCGCTGGAAGGCACGCTCTCCGACCTTGACGGCTTCTTCACCTTCGTCGTCGGCACCAAGAACGGCTTCGGCGTGGTGCGCGACCCGATCGCCTGCAAGCCGGCCGTGATGGCCGAGACCGACCAGTATGTCGCCTTCGGTTCCGAATATCGCGCGCTAACCAAGCTTCCCGGCATCGACAATGCGCGGGTCTGGGAACCCGAGCCCGCAACCGTTTATTTCTGGGAGCATTGAGCTGATGCCGGCAACCACGATGTCGAAGGCTGAGCGCGACCAGAGCCATGCGAGGGTCTTCGACCTCTCGCAACATTCGCTGCGCGAGTTAAACCAGGCTCTGCACAAGCTCACGCCCGGTTCGAACGAGACCGCCTGGGAGGTGCTCAACCCGAAGGGCAGCCATTCGGTGGCCGTCGGCGTCGATCAGCCGGTCTCCGTCGATGTGCGCGGCAGTGTCGGCTATTACTGCGCCGGCATGAATGACGGCGCCGCGATCACGGTGCACGGCTCGGCCGGCCCGGGCGTCGGCGAGAACATGATGTCGGGCACGATCGTCATCAAGGGTGACGCCAGCCAGTATGCCGGCGCCACCGGCCGCGGCGGCCTCCTGGTCATCGAGGGCAATGCCTCGTCGCGCTGCGGTATATCGATGAAGGGCATCGACATCGTCGTGCACGGCAATATCGGCCATATGTCGGCCTTCATGGCGCAATCCGGCAACCTCGTGGTGCTTGGCGATGCCGGCGACGCGCTGGGCGATTCCATCTACGAGGCGCGACTTTTCGTGCGCGGCAAGGTCGAAAGCCTCGGCGCCGACTGCATCGCCAAGGAGATGCGGCCAGAGCATATCGAGTTGCTGCAGGGCCTGCTCGACAAGGCCGGCGTCACCGGCGTCAAGGCGTCGGAGTTCAAGCGCTACGGCTCGGCCCGCAAGCTCTACAATTTCAACATCGATAACGCCGACGCGTATTGAGGCAAGATGACCTACCGCAACCCGCCGACGACGCCGCGCAAATCCGCGACCTTCGACGACTACACGCTTTCCGAAATCCGCCGCGCGGCCGCGACCGGCATCTATGACATCCGCGGCGCCGGCGCCAAGCGCAAGCTGCCGCATTTCGACGACCTGCTTTTCCTCGGCGCCTCGATCTCGCGCTATCCGCTGGAAGGTTATCGCGAGCGCTGCGACACCTCGGTCGTGCTCGGCTCGCGCCATGCCAAGAAGCCGATCGAGCTGAAGATTCCGATCACCATCGCCGGCATGAGTTTCGGTTCGCTCTCCGGTCCGGCCAAGGAAGCGCTTGGCCGCGGCGCGACGATCGCCGGGACATCGACCACCACCGGCGACGGCGGCATGACCGAGGAAGAGCGCGGCCATTCGAAGACGCTGGTCTACCAGTACCTGCCCTCGCGCTACGGCATGAACCCGCGCGACCTGCGCCGCGCCGACGCCATCGAAGTGGTGGTCGGCCAGGGCGCCAAGCCCGGCGGCGGCGGCATGCTGCTCGGACAGAAGATTTCCGACCGCGTCGCCGAGATGCGCACCCTGCCCAAGGGCATCGACCAGCGCTCGGCCTCGCGCCACCCCGACTGGACCGGACCCGACGATCTCGAGATCAAGATCCTCGAGCTGCGCGAGATCACCGACTGGGAAAAGCCGATCTACGTCAAGGTCGGCGGCGCTCGGCCCTACTACGACACCGCGCTCGCGGTGAAGGCCGGCGCCGATGTCGTCGTGGTCGACGGCATGCAGGGCGGCACGGCGGCGACCCAGGAAGTGTTCATCGAGAATGTCGGCCAGCCGACGCTTGCCTGCATCAGGCCGGCGGTGCAGGCGCTGCAGGACCTCGGCATGCACCGCAAGGTGCAGCTCATTATCTCCGGCGGCATCCGCAACGGCGCCGATGTCGCCAAGGCGCTGGCGCTCGGCGTCGACGCCGTCTCGATCGGCACGGCGGCGCTGGTCGCGCTCGGCGACAACGATCCGCGCTGGGAGGCGGACTACAACGCGCTCGGCACCACGGCCGGCGCCTATGACGACTGGCACGAGGGCCGCGACCCCGCCGGCATCACCACGCAGGACCCCGAGCTGATGAAGCGGGTCGATCCCATCGCGGCCGGACGGCGGCTCGCGAACTACCTCAAGGTGATGACCTTGGAGGCACAGACGATTGCCCGCGCCTGCGGCAAGAACAGCCTGCACAATCTCGAGCCCGAGGATCTCGTCGCGCTCACCATCGAGGCCGCCGCCATGGCCGGCGTGCCTTTAGCCGGCACCAACTGGATACCGGGGAAGAACGGCTTTTAGACACTGACTACCCAGACCACATAAGCGAGGGAACTACATAATGGGGAACGATCTCGCCGCATTCGCCAAAGAGAACGGCGTCAAATATTTCATGGTCTCCTACACCGACCTGTTCGGTGGACAGCGCGCCAAGCTGGTGCCTGCGCAGGCGATCGCCGACATGCAGAAGGACGGCGCAGGTTTTGCCGGCTTCGCCACCTGGCTCGACATGACGCCGGCCCATCCCGACATGCTGGCGGTGCCGGACCCGGACTCGGTCATCCAACTGCCGTGGAAGCCGGAGGTCGCCTGGGTCGCCGCGAACTGCATCATGGAAGACAAGCTTGTCGACCAGGCGCCCCGCAACACGCTGAAGCGCCTGATCGCCGAGGCGGCCAGCGACGGCATGCATGTCAAGACAGGCGTCGAGGCCGAGTTCTTCCTGATCTCGTCGGACGGCAGCGCGATCTCCGACCAGTACGACACAGCCTCGAAGCCCTGCTACGACCAGCAGGCGGTGATGCGCCGCTACGACGTGATCGCCGAGATCTGCGACCATATGCTGGCGCTCGGCTGGGGCGCCTACCAGAACGACCATGAAGACGCCAACGGCCAGTTCGAGATGAACTGGGCCTTCGACGACGTTCTGGCCACCGCCGACAAGCACTCCTTCTTCAAGTTCATGGTCAAGTCGATTGCGGAAAAGCATGGTCTGCGCGCGACGTTCATGCCGAAGCCCTTCCAGGGCCTGACCGGCAATGGCTGCCACGTCCACATCTCGGTGTGGGACAAGGCCGGCAAGACCAATGTGTTCGCCGACAATTCGATGGAGCTGGGCTTGTCCGCCAAGGGCAAGAACTTCCTCGGCGGCATCATGAAGCACGCTTCGGCGCTCGCCGCGATCACCAATCCGACGGTCAATTCCTACAAGCGCATCAACGCGCCGCGCACCATTTCGGGCGCGACCTGGGCGCCGAACACGGTGACCTGGACCGGCAACAACCGCACCCACATGGTGCGCGTGCCCGGCCCTGGCCGCTTCGAGCTGCGCCTGCCGGACGGCGCCGCCAACCCATATCTTTTGCAGGCGGTGATCATCGCGGCCGGCCTCGACGGCATCCGCTCCAAGGCGGATCCCGGCAAGCGCTACGACATCGACATGTACCAGTATGGCCACACCGTGAAGGGCGCGCCCAAGCTGCCGCTCAACCTGCTGGATGCGCTGCGCGAGTTCGACAAGGACAAATCGCTGAAGGGGGCGCTGGGTGAGGAATTCTCGTCGGCTTATCTAAAGCTGAAGCACCAGGAATGGAATTCCTATGCTTCGCACTTCACGCAGTGGGAGCGCGACCACACGCTGGATATCTAGATATCCTGGCGGTGCGAGCGACCTCGGAATGAACTGATGAAATATTCGATCTTCTCGCTCGCCCGCGCCGCCCTCTCCGGCCACAAGAACTGGAAGCCGACCTGGCGCGACGCCGCGCCCAAGGATCGCTACGACGTCATCATCATCGGCGGCGGCGGCCATGGTCTGGCCACCGCCTGGTTCCTCGCCAGCGAGTTCGGCATCCGCAATGTCGCGGTGCTGGAAAAGGGCTGGATCGGCTCCGGCAATGCCGGCCGCAACACCACCATCATCCGCTCCAATTACGGCCTGCCCGGTAATACCGGCTTCTACGAATTGTCGATGAAGCTGTGGGAGCGGATGGAGCAGGACCTCAACTACAATTCGATGGTCAGCCAGCGCGGCGTCCTCAACCTCTATCATTCCGACGCGCAGCGCGACGCCTTCGCCCGGCGCGGCAACACGATGCGCATCAACGGCATCGACGCGGAGTTGCTCGACCAGGCGTCGCTGCGCAAAATGCTGCCGTTCCTGAATTTCGACAATGCGCGATTCCCCGTGCAAGGCGGCCTCCTGCAACGGCGCGGCGGCACCGCGCGGCATGACGCTGTGGTCTGGGGCTATGCGCATGCGGCGAGCGCGCTCGGCGTCGACATCATCCAGAACTGCGAGGTCACCGGCTTCACGCGCGACGCCAACGGCAGGGTCACCGGCGTCGAGACTTCGCGCGGCAAGATCGGCGCCGGCAAGGTCGGCATGGCGGTGGCGGGTTCCTCGTCGCGCGTCGCGGCGATGGCGGGGCTTCGCCTGCCGATCGAAAGCCATGTGCTGCAGGCTTTCGTGTCCGAAGCGATCAAGCCGCTCATACCCGGTGTCATGACCTTCGGCGCCGGACATTTCTATGTCAGCCAGTCGGACAAGGGCGGGCTGGTCTTCGGCGGCGACATAGACGGCTACAATTCCTATGCCCAGCGCGGCAATCTGCCGGTGATGGAAGACGTCTGCGAAGGCGGCATGGCGCTGATCCCGATGATCGGCCGCGTGCGACTGCTGCGCCAGTGGGGCGGCATCATGGACATGTCGATGGATGGCACGCCGATCATCGACAAGAGCCCGGTCGACGGCCTCTATATCAATGCCGGCTGGTGCTATGGCGGCTTCAAGGCGACGCCGGGCTCGGGCTTCGTGTTCGCCCATCTCATCGCCCGCGATCAATCGCACAAGGAAGCCGCGCTGTTCCGCCTCGACCGGTTCCAGCGCGGCACCATGATCGACGAGAAGGGCCAGGGCGCCCAACCGAACCTGCACTGAGGCCGCCAGAAGACCATGCGTATTACCTGTCCCTTCTGCGGCGAACGCGAACTCGGCGAGTTCACCTATCTCGGCGACGCCAAGCCCCAGCGCCCCGCGGCGGATGCCGGCGAGGACGCCGTCTACGACTACGTCTATCTGCGCGACAACATCGCCGGCGTGATGAGCGAGCACTGGTACCATGGCGGCGGCTGCCGGGCCTGGCTGAAGGTCACGCGCAACACGCTGACTCACGAGATTTCGGCCGTCGAGCCGGCGGCGGGCGCCGGCGCCGCCAAGGTTGGCGCGTGATGGCCGGCAATCAGGCAACCCGGCTGGCTGCTGGCGGTCTCATCGACCGCTCGGCCGCGCTCAATTTCCGCTTCGACGGCAAGACCTTCTCGGGCTTCAAGGGCGACACGCTGGCGTCCGCGCTGGTCGCGAACGGCGTCAAGCTCGTCGGCCGCTCGTTCAAATATCACCGCCCGCGCGGCATCCTGACGGCGGGCTCGGAGGAGCCGAACGCCCTGGTCGAACTGCGCAGCGGCGCCAGGCGCGAGGCGAACACGAAGGCGACGACGGCCGAGCTCTATGAGGGCCTCGAAGCCGCCAGCCAGAATCGCTGGCCGTCGCTCAATTTCGACGTGATGTCGGTCAATCAGATCTTCGCGCCGATCTTCGTCGCCGGCTTCTACTACAAGACCTTCATGTGGCCGGCGAAGTTCTGGGAAGCGATATACGAGCCGGCGATCCGCCGCGCCGCCGGCCTCGGCCGCGCCGCGCAGGTCCCCGACCCGGATCACTATGACAAGGCCTGGGCTCATTGCGATGTGGTGATCGCGGGCTCGGGTCCGGCGGGTCTCGCCGCTGCCCTTGCCGCAGGTCGCAGCGGCGCGCGCGTCATCCTGTGCGAAGAGGATTTCGTCCTTGGCGGGCGTCTGCTCGCCGATGGCGGCACCATCGACGGATTGCCCGCCGCCGAATGGGTCGCGGGCACGGTCGCCGAACTTTCCGCGATGCCGGATGTGCGCATCATGACGCGCACGACGCTGTTCGGCGTCTATGACGGCGGCACCTATGGCGCGATCGAGCGCATCAACGACCATCTGCCGGTGCCGCCGGAACACCAGGTGCGGCAGCGGCTGTGGCGCATCGTGGCCAAGCGTTGCGTGGTCGCCGCCGGCGCGATCGAACGCCCCATCGTGTTTGCCGGCAACGACACGCCCGGCGTGATGATGGCGTCGGCCACGCGCAGCTACATCAACCGGTACGCCGCCACGCCAGCCAAGCGCATCGCGCTGTTCACCAACAATGAGGATGGCTGGCGCACCGTCGAGACGGCGATCGCCGCCGGCCTGCAGGTGGCCGCCGTGATCGACGCGCGGCCGGACGTTTCGCCGGCGCATCGCTCGCTTGCCAGCAAGGGCGGCTTCCCGGTGCTCGCCGGCTCCGTCAGCGGCGTCGACGGAGGCAAGGGCGGCGTGCGCAAGATCTCCGTCTCGCTGACCGGCGGCGCGCGCGCCGAGGTCGAGGTGGACGGGCTCGCCGTCTCCGGCGGCTGGAACCCGGCGGTCGGCCTCACCTCCTACCATCGCGGCCGGCCGAAATGGCGCGACGACATCGCCGCCTTCGTGCCGGACGGCGC
>RXJA01000271.1 GCA_003963455.1 Hyphomicrobiales bacterium | reverse complement strand
ACAAGTTTCGCCGGTCTTGGTTAAAGAGGTCTCAACGAGATCGGTTTCGAGAGCATGATCCCGAAATGTGGGAACCGGTTTTCGGAAAAGATCATGCTCCAACAAGAGTAGGATCAGGATGACGATTCAACGAAACGTCCTCCTGATCAGGGAAGCTTCGGGGATAAAATGGCAGGCAAGAAACGGCCCCTCGTCGTCATCACGCGCAAGCTGCCCGATCCGGTCGAAACCCGCATGCGCGAGCTGTTCGACGCGCGGCTGAATGTCGAGGACCGGCCGATGACGCAGCCGGAACTGGTCGCCGCGGTCAAGGAAGCCGATGTGCTGGTTCCCACCATCACCGATCACATCGACGCGGCGCTGATCGCCCAGGCCGGCGACAACCTCAAGCTGATCGCCAATTTCGGCAACGGCGTCGACAAGATCGACGTCGCGGCCGCCGCCAAGAAAGGCATCACCGTCACCAACACGCCGAACGTGCTTACCGAAGACACCGCCGACATGACCATGGCGCTGATACTCGCCGTGCCGCGGCGACTTGCCGAAGGCGCCAATGTGCTCACGAGCGAGAAGAAATGGGCCGGCTGGTCGCCGACCTGGATGCTTGGCCGGCGCATCTGGGGCAAGCGTCTGGGCATCGTCGGCATGGGCCGGATAGGCACGGCGGTCGCCAGGCGGGCCAAGGCCTTCGGCCTGTCGATCCACTACCACAACCGGCACCGCGTGCTGCCGGTGGTGGAGGAGGAACTGGAGGCGACCTACTGGGAAAGCCTCGACCAGATGCTGGCCCGCATGGACATCATCTCGGTCAATTGTCCCTCGACGCCGGCGACGTTCCACCTTCTTTCCGGCCGCCGGCTGGCGCTGATGCAGCCTTCGGCTTACCTCGTCAACACCGCGCGCGGCGACATCATCGACGAGGAAGCCCTTGTCAAGCTCATCCATGACGGCAAGATCGCCGGCGCCGGTCTCGACGTCTATGAGCACGAGCCGGCGCTGAACACCAAGCTCTTGAGGCTTGCCGCCAAGGGCAAGGTGGTGCTTTTGCCGCATATGGGGTCGGCCACGCTCGAAGGCCGTATCGACATGGGCGAGAAGGTGATCATCAACATCCGCGCCTTCTTCGACGGCCACCGCCCGCCGGACCGCGTTCTGCCGCTGAGGACCTGAGGCTTAAACGGCCACGGTGATCGCGCCGTCCGCGGCGACGGTCAGCGCTTCTCCGCGGCAGGCATCGAACGCGCCGCGGTCGAGCCGTACCGCAATCGGCGTTTCCCAGCCCATCTCCCGGGCGACGATCAGGCCGAGCAGAAGGATGGCGTCCGGCTCGTGCAGCACCAGGGCCGCCGGCGCCCGCCCGTTGTGGACGAGTTCCATCAGCACGGCGGAGGCCGACGACGAGCCGATCGTGCCCGGCAGGAACAGCACGCGGCCTGAAATCACTTCGCCATGTTGCGGATGGCGCACATCGGCGATGCGCCCGGTCCTGGGGTCGACGCCGCCCCAGAAGCTGATCGGCGCGGTCAGCACCAGCGCCTCGCCTTCGCCGGCCTTGCCCGGCACCAGGATCTCGGCTGTGGCGCTCATGCGGCGATATCCGTGAAGACAGGCTTGCCGAGGACGGCGCTTTCGACACAGTCGGCAAGCGAGGCGTAAAGCACCGCGTAGCCGGTGTTGCCCGGCGCGTAATGCGCGAACTTGCCCGAATTGGTCATCAGCACGCCGTTGCCGATGTCCGGCATGATCGGCGTCACCACCACGCAGGTGTCGGCGACGATGATGACGCCGCTGGCTTCGAGCCTCTTTCGCCGGCCCTCCTGCTCCAGCAGGGCAAGCGCGTGGCGGCCGGTGCAGGCATAGATCGGCACGGCAAGCCGCCGCCCGGCGATCAGCCGCTCCAGGCTGTCGAATTCGGCGGGCGACAGATGCGGGCTGCCGATCGCCACCGCGTCGACGGCTTTGCCCGCGGCGGTGGTCGACAGGCCTGCGCGCGCCTTCGCCGCCATCTGAGGCGTCACGCGGATCACCGCTTCCGGTTCCGGCCCTGCCAGGATCGTTTCGACGTCGGGCGCCTCGGGCGTCACGCCGGCAATGTGGAACAGGCCGACCGCGCCGGACGATGCGGCCGCCGCGCCGAAGGCTTTCAGCGCATCCTCGCCGGGATGGCCGGCCACGCCTCTGACCACACCGATCGTATTACCCACCTCGCGGCCATAGAGGCTGCCCATGACAGGCCAGGCGATCTCCGAGGCAAGGAAGGAAGGCGACAGGTCCGAGACATCGAAAACGAGCCGCGCGCGGCGATTGTCAGGCTGGTGCAGGCCGTAATCCGGCGCGCGGCCGGTGATGGCGCAGGCAATGTCGAGGAAATCGCCATAGCGATTGGTGCGCGCGCCGAGCACCGAATTGCAGAAGACGACCGCGTTGGACTCGCCCCAGGCCACGTCGCTGCCGAGCGCGGGCCTGTGCCCGGCCTGATAGGGCGCGCAGGTCCAGCTCTGTTCGCAGCCGAGCTTGCGATAGGCCTCCATCATACGCCGCGCCATGCCGCGCTGCGGCTCCTCGAGACGAATGCGCGAACAACCCATAAGGTCGAGCGCTCCGACATTGAGCGTCGAGCGCACCGCCACCTTCGCGCCGCCTTCGGCCAGCCTCTCCGCGAATAATGTGCCGGAATCGCCGTGATAGAGCGCCCCGTCGATATGCGCGGACGCGACCGGGATTAGCCGCGGCGCGCCGAGCAGGCGGGCGCTTTCGGCGACGATGCGCATCGCCATTGCCGCGCCATCCTGGCCGGCGGCGATCGCCTGTTCCTCCGGACTGAGGGAAAGACTCACGACAGCGCCTTGCGCATCGTGATGGAGGTCGGCCTGTCATGGCCGGCATGCGCCGTGCGCCCGGTCTCGCGAAAGCCGAGCCGGGCGAAGGCTGCATGGTTCGCGGTCAGTTCGATACGGGTCTCCAGCTCGATCGCATCCTTGTCGCGTTCGCGGGCAAGATCCTCGACTGCTTGCATCAGCCGGGTTCCGATGCCCTGGCCCTGGAGCCGTGGCTCTACCGCGAGCTTGCCGACATAGAAATCCCGCTCCCGCTCCAGCCCGAAGACGCAGCCGACGATGCGGCCGTTCTCGACGGCCAGGAACCCCGTCTCCCGTTTCGCCTTCTCGCCAAGGCTTCCGGCGGTCAACAGATGCGCCGATGACGGCGGATCGATGACGCCGTCCATATAGGCAAAGCCGCGGCGGATCAGCGCGAGCAGGTCGTCCCATCGGTCGAAGTCCGCGGGCAGGCCGATTATCGAGATGCCGACGCTCTGGTCCATGCGCTCAGACGGCCTTGTAGCGGATAGTGTCAAAGCGGGCCGTGAGCCCATCATAGAGCAGCAGCCGCCCAATCAGCGGCTCGCCGATGCCGGTGATCAGCTTGATCGCTTCCATCGCCTCCAGCGCGCCGATGACGCCCGTCAGCGCGCCGACGATGCCGGCGACGGCGCAGGACGGCACCAGCCCTTCGGGAGGGGCTTCCGGGAACAGGTCGCGATAGCTCGGATTGCGCTTGCCGTCGGCGCCTGCCTCGAACGGTTTCAGCACCGTCACCGAGCCGTCGAAGCGACCGACGGCGGCTGTAACGAGGGGTTTCTTCCCGGTGGCGCAGGCGTCGGCGGCGGCATAGCGCGTTTCGAAATTATCGGAACCGTCGATGACGATATCGTAGCGGGCGACGAGGGCAGGGGCGTTCTCCGCCGTCAGCCTCAGGCGATGCGATTCCACCGTGACGTTGGGGTTGATGCGCATGATCGCTTCGCGTGCGCTGTCGGTCTTGGCCATGCCGATCGTGTCGCCGCCATGGATCACCTGCCGCTGCAGGTTGGACAAGGAGACCGTGTCGTCGTCGACGATGCCGAGCGTGCCGACACCGGCCGCGGCGAGATATTCGAGCACTGGCGCGCCGAGCCCGCCGGCGCCGATCACCAGCACCCGCGCCCGTTTCAGTTTCTGCTGGCCCGGCCCGCCGATCTCGGGCAGCACGATGTGGCGGGCATAGCGTTCGAGCTCTTCGTCGGTCAGGGCGGCATCGGTCATGACCGGACCATATCGCTGGCGCAAGGCGTTGTCAGCCGGTCGGACCCACGCTGCCGTGGTCGACGGTCAGGAACTGCGCTCGGCCCTGGAGGCTGGAAAACAGCGCGGCATCCGTGCCCGTCATGAAGGCCTGGCAATTCAGCTCCTCGAGGATGGAGAACAACGCCGCGCGCCGGCCCGCATCGAGATGCGCGGCGATCTCGTCCAGCAGGAGGATTGGCGTCAGGCCCGACATCTCGCCGGTCAACCTGGCATGCGACAGCACGATGCCGACCAGCAGCGCCTTCTGCTCGCCGGTCGAGCACAGCTCCGCCGGCATCGACTTGGGCCGATGCCGCACGATCAGGTCCGAGCGGTGCGGGCCGTCCAGCGTTCGGCCCGCCGCGCGGTCGCGCTCGCGACCATTGGCAAGGGTTGCGCGATAGCGCTCCTCGACATCGACCGCCGGCGCGCCGCCGAGCTCGCCCTCCAGGTCGCCGGCAAGGCTGATGTCGGCCTGCGGGAACGGGCCGCTGCCGGGCAACCTGTCGATCATGGCGGCAAGCAGCCTTACCAGCTCGACCCGCGCCGCGGCGATCGCCACCCCGGTCTCGGCCATCTGCGTCTCGATCGCGTCGAACCAGGCGCCATCACGGGAGCCTTCCGTAAGCAATCGGTTACGCCCGCGCATGGCCTTCTCGTAGTCGAGGGCCCGCTGGCCATGGCCGGGATCGATCGCCAGCACCAGCCGGTCGAGGAAGCGGCGACGGTCCGCCGCCGGCCCGGGGAACAGCCCGTCCATCGCAGGCGTCAGCCAGACGACCCGCAGCCATTCCAGCATGTCCTCGGCCGATCGTGCGGGCGCTCCGTTGATCCGCACCCGCCTGCCGCCTTCGCCGGCGGCGTCGCCGCCGGAAACGCCGGTGCCGATCTCGACCTGGCCTTCCGGTCCCTCGATGCGCGCATGCAAGGCGAAGCCGCCATCGCCGCCTTCGCGCGCCACATCCGCATAGGGCGCGCGGCGCAGGCCCCGGCCCGGCGTCAGGAACGAGATTGCTTCCAGGAGATTGGTCTTGCCCGCGCCATTGTCGCCCGACAACACCACCGCGCCGGGCGCGAACTCCAGCGACAACGTCGCGTAATTGCGGAAGTTGGTAAGTGTTAGCTTACTTATATAGCTTTGCTGCCGAAGCTGTTTCGCATCCGCGGTCACGGCGACATATATGCCTGTCCCGGACCTAGACCCGCATCGGCATCAGCACGTAGAGTGCGGTTTCGTCGGCCATGTCATGGATCAGCGTCGGCGAGCCGGCATCGGCCAGCATGAATTTGGCTTCCGAACCCGTGAGCTGGGCGGCGACGTCGAGAAGGTATTTGGCGTTGAAGCCGATCTCGATCGGATCGGACGAATAGTCCGCCGCCAGTTCCTCGGTGGCGCTGCCCGAATCCGGGTTGTTGACGGCCAAGGTGAGCTGGCCGTCATTGATCGAGAGCTTCACGGCCCGGCCGCGTTCGGAGGAAATCGTCGAAACGCGGTCGACGGCGGCGGCAAAGCTCTGGCGGTCGATGATCAGCTTCTTGTCGTTGCCGGTCGGAATGACGCGCTGGTAGTCGGGGAAGGTGCCGTCGATCAGCTTCGAGGTCAAAACCACGCTGCCGATGGTGAAGCGGATCTTGGTGTCCGAAAGTTCGGTGGTCACCGCGACGTCGGGGTCGTCGATCAGCTTCTGCAGCTCGCTCACCGTCTTGCGCGGAATGATGATGCCGGGCATGCCTTCCGAGCCGGCCGGCGCGTCGATCTCGGCGCGCGCCAGGCGATGCCCGTCGGTAGCCACCGAGCGCAGCTTCAGCTTGCCGCCGACTTCAACGGTGTGCAGGTAGATGCCGTTGAGGTAATAGCGCGTTTCCTCCGTCGAGATGGCGAACTGGGTCTTGTCGATCAGTCCCTTGAGCGCCGCCGATTCCAGCCGGAAGATATGCGAGAACGAGCCGGCCGAAAGCTCCGGGAAGTCGGATTGCGGCAGGCACTGCAGGCGGAAGCTCGAACGGCCGGAGGTGACGGTCATCGCGTTGCCGTCCTCGTCCGTCTTCAGCATCACTTCGGCGCCGTCGGCAAGCTTGCGCACGATGTCGTAGAGCAGATGCGCCGGCACCGTCGTCGCGCCGCCGCGCTCGACCTTGGCGGGCGTGGCCTCCGTCACTTCGAGATCGAGGTCGGTAGCCTTCATCTCGAGGCTCGCGCCCTCGGCGCTGAGCAGCACGTTGGACAGGATCGGTATGGTGTTGCGCCGCTCGACCACGCGATGGACGTGGTTGAGGGACTTCAGGAGATTTGACCGTTCCAGGATAACACGCATGACGAAACAGGCTCGCTTCAATGAATGAACGGGTCACCGGCGGCCGGCATCCCGCGAAAGCCCTGAAAGGCTTTCAGAATCTCTGTAAGCTGACAGTAAAAAGCCTGCGAACGCAAGCCCGCGGCACCGGTTCCGGCCGGTTGCGCGGGCTTTCTGGGGATAAAGCCGGCGACGCGCGTCGCCGGCCATTTTTGCATCGGCTCAAGCCTGGTCGTTGATCAGCCTTCTGAGCAGCTCGAGCTCCTGCGCAAGCGTGTTGTCGGCGCCCGAAAGGTCCTCGATCTTGCGCACGGCATGGAGCACGGTCGTGTGGTCGCGGCCGCCGAAACGCCGCCCGATCTCCGGCAATGAGCGCGGCGTCATGACTTTCGACAGATACATGGCGACCTGCCGCGGCTTGACGATGGTGCGCGTGCGCCGGTTGGACAGAAGCTCCGTCTTCGACACATTGTAGTGGCGCGCCACGATGCGCTGGATGTCCTCGATGCGCACCCGCTTCGGCTCGCCCGAACGGTAGATGTGGCCGAGGATCTCGTCGATGCGGTCGATCGTGATCTGCGGTTCGAAGGACTGGCGGAACAGGAGCTGGTTGAAGGCGCCTTCAAGCTCGCGTCCGCTGCCGGTAACCGTGCGGGCGACATGCTCCAGGATCTCGTCCGAGATATCGAGCGAGGTGTCATCGGTCCTGGCGGTGGCGCGGCGCAGCTTCAGCATGCCCAGCCGCATGGCGAAATCCGGCGCCGACATTTCCAGCGCCACGCCGCCATTGAGGCGCGACCGTACGCGCGGCTCCAGCGATTCCAGTTCCGACGGCGGCCGGTCGGCCGCGACCACCACCTGCTTGGCGCTGTCGAGCAGCATGTTGATCAGGTGGCAGAACTCATGCTGGATCGATTTGCCCTGCAGGAACTGCATGTCGTCGATGATCAGGAGATCGATGTCGCGCAGTTGCTCCTTCAGCGTCAGCGCGTTGTTGTCGCGGATCGCGGTGGCGAAGCGCCACATGAAATACTCCGCCGTCAGATAGACGACGCGCGACTTCGGATTGTGCCGCAGCGATTCCGCCGCGATCGCCTGCAACAGGTGCGTCTTGCCGAGCCCCACGGTGGCATGCAGGAAAAGCGGGTTGAAACGCACCGCGCTCGACTGCGATTCCGCCACGGCCTTGGCCGCGGCGAAGGCCACCCTGTTCGACGGTCCCTCGATGAAGGAGGCGAATGTGTAGCGCGGGTCGAGCGGCGACCCCAGCACATTGTGCCGGAACTCCGGTTCCGCGGACGCGCCCTGGCGGGGCGCCGGTGCCCGTTGCTCCGCTCGTCCGGCGCTCGCGGTGCCGTTGGTGAGCGCCGTGTGCGCCTGCTTGGTCATCTTGCGCGCCGGCGCGACTTCCGGCTCGACATGGTTGCGCCCCTGGCGCGTCGCGGTGCGCACGACGATCTCGATCTTGAGGAGGTCGGGATCCTCATGCCGCCACAGCTCCGCGATGAGCTCGAGGTAATGGCCGTTGATCCAGGACCGCAGGAAAGCCGTGGGCACCGAGATGCGGACAATGCCGCGGGACGCCTCGGCGACCTTCATGCGAGCAAACCAGCTCGAATAGACCTCGGCTCCGAGACGCGCCTTCAGCTGGGTCTTGACCCGCTCGAACTTCTGTTCAGCGTCGCTGGATGCCTCCACGTCGTCCCCCCCGACATAAGTTGCTGGAAACGGGAGCTCGCCCGCTATCTCCCTCTCGATGCCGCTTTGCATGATCAAAGTTCCTTGTCTTCTCGTACCCTTTTCCCGCCGGGGATGCGCCTCCTGCATCCTTGGCCCGGCGATCTCATCTTGCCGCTCCGCCACTGCCGCCGCCGGCAATGATCGTCGCGACCCGCGCAAGGGACCGGCTGCCGGCTCTGCACGCCGGCCTCCGACAACGACAAGGCAATACGGCACCCTCCGGCGAAAACGCCGGCGAGACATCGACCGCCATGTACAATTACGCCAGTCCCCTACCCGCACCGAAGAGACAAACCAAGCCACGCGCGGAATTGCTCCACGTCATGAATTCTGCCATTTTGTGTTGGCCGATTCAGGCTGGGTCGGGGGCTAAAGCCCGTCCCTTCGATGGGTGGACATTACCGAAATCGTTGTGGATAGGGCAAGGCCACGTCTAACGGTTTTTTAACGAATCTGGTTAGCGGACGGGGCTTGAAATCGGGTGCTGCGACGGCGGGTTTTGACAAAGCCATTGTGATTCAAACCCTTTTCCGGCGAATATGAAAAAGGCCGCCCGAAACGAAATAATCTGAAATAAATCTCTTGACAGC
>RXJA01000044.1 GCA_003963455.1 Hyphomicrobiales bacterium | reverse complement strand
CTCGTGGAAAATGTAACAGCCGTAGCTGATGCGTCCCAGGCTGCGCAGGGGCGAGGTCTCCAGAAGGGCGACGAAGCGCGAGGCCTGGTTCTCCGCGATCTCGAAGACAAGAAGCGCGGCTGCAGCCGAGACTGCCGGCGCATAGAAGCGCCAGACGACCT
The DNA here is from genome assembly GCA_003963455.1 of Hyphomicrobiales bacterium. Taxonomy (GTDB): domain Bacteria; phylum Pseudomonadota; class Alphaproteobacteria; order Rhizobiales; family Rhizobiaceae; genus Mesorhizobium. Next base: position 13,484 of record RXJA01000044.1, on the reverse strand, counting down.
CGTCCTTGAGGACAGTGAGGGGCACGATGAGAAGGGCGAGCGCGACGATGGCCTGGGCCGGCATCGAGACCAGCCATGCCGGCGCCCGCCGGTCGAGGTTCAGTCCTGCCAGGCCGCCCAAGGCGAGATAACCAAAGCCGGTCAGGGGATTCAGGCCAATGACCCTGGTCGATACTCCGGCCCATTCGAGGCCCGCCTGAGTGACGAGACCCAGAACCACGAATGCAACACAGATGTGTCGGGCGGCCTTGCTGGGGGTGAACAGCAGCAAGGGTGCAAACACCAGATAGAATTGCTCTTCGACCGCCAGCGTCCAGAAGTGGTTGAAATGGCCCACCCAGTGGTCGGTCGTGAACACATAGATGTTCGTGGCGTAGAGCAGCATGGCCAGGGGCGCGCCGCCTTCGAAGCCATCGAAGTGAACCAATAGCGACGCGATCAGGAAGAAGCCGATTGTCGCGTAGTAGACGGGGAATATCCTGGCCGAGCGCCGAAGATAAAAGCGGCCCAGACCAGCAAGCGTCGTCGTCTTGCCCGCCTCGACCGCCACCCGCGTGCGTGCCAGGATACGGGTGATCAAGAGGCCGCTGAGCGCGAAGAAGAGCATTACCCCGTCGCCGCCGAGGGATCCATACGTCCCTTGATGGAACTTGTGGCTGACGAATACGAAGAGGAAGGCGATCGCGCGCAGGCCGTCGAAACCCTTGATGCGGCGTTCGTCGTCGAGTCGCATCGCTCGTAGCTCCTCCCGCCTCTATCGCGAGACCGCTTGCCGGCTCGGGGACAAGGCGGCGGTCGCGCTGCTGGCCTCGACGCCCTCCCGCGCGGTCAATCTCGCGCCCAACCGCAGAAGCGGCCGCTCGAAGAAATGCCAGGAGAGCGTTGCCAGGGCGACCGTGATGAAAAGCTCAACGACCGGCTGCACGACAAGCGGCGCGTCGATGTCGATGTGCAGCTTATGGAACACCGCCTGGAGGTCGTAGAAATGGACGAATTGGTGCAGGATATAGAAAGCATAGCTCACTCGGCCGAGCGAGCGCAGCGGCCACAGGTTGAGGAAAGCCACGACCGGGGTCTCTTGGTTGCGGGCGATCTGGAACAGGAACAGGCCGGCAACTGTGCAGGTCAGCGGTCCCCAGATGTTCCATGTGTCCCGGAAGTATCCGAAGACCAGCGGGATCGCGACCAGCGCCAGGCCAGCTGCGGCCTGGGCCTGCGCACTCACCAGCCACGCGGGCGGCTTTAAGTTCTTCAGGGAGGCGATAAAGCCACCGACGGCGAGCATGCCGAAGGCGATCAGCGGATCGACGTGGATGGCATTAGGGTGGGCCCTTACCGACACCAGCCAGGCGAGCATGGCCGCGCCGGCGAGCATGAAGCCGATGCAGATCCGGGCCAGGTATTTGCGCGAGGTGAACAGCAGGATCGGCGCGAAGAGCAGGTAGAACTGTTCTTCCGCCGACAGCGACCAGAGGTGACCGAAATGGCCGTAGTCCCCGGTCGGCGCCATCTCGAAATAGATGTTGGTCCCATAGACGGCGTAGACCGTCGCTTCCATGCGTGAGAAGCCGACGAATGAGGTGAACAGCGACCCCAGCGCGAAAACGCCGAGACAGGCGTAATAGAGCGGGAAGATACGCAGGCTGCGGCGCAGATAGAAGTCACCCATCGACCGCCAACTGGATTGGGTCCCGGCTTCGACCTTTCCGCGCATCTCCGACAGGATCGAGGAGATGAGCATGCCGCTGAGCACGAGAAAGAGCCAGACACCGACGGAGCCGTAGGAATCGTGGTGCGGCAGAGTCGTCTTGTGGCTGATGAAGACCATCAGGACGGCGATCGCCCGCACGCCGTCGAAGCCGGCGATACGGTCTTCGGCCGGCCGGACAACGGCCTGGGCGGGCCGGGTGACGAAAATCGTATCCCGATCAACTGTTGTCATCGATCAATACTCGAGCCGATGCTCCGCATATCGAACAGATCCACGCAGCGAGGTCATAAGAGTCCGAACCGATAGAGCGCGCTGACCGCCTTGGGCCGAAAGATCGCGCCGTAGCCAAGGCTCAGGGATTCGCCCCATAGGCGCTTGTAGTCGCTCCCTCCACCTAGATCGAACCACCGCTGGCCGGCGCTTGCAGACCACTGGATCGCCGAGTCCATGGAGCGCACACCCACGGAGCAATGGTCGTATTCAGGGTCGCGGACAATGCATTGGCCGAGCACGACGCCGTCCTGACACATCACGATGTTGCCGGCCGTGCGCCGATCGCCGTCGAGCAGGTGCAGGGAGTGGAACTGGATCGGGCTGTCCGCGGTTTGCGACTTCATGAACGCGCGCCAGAACCGCAGGCGATCCTCTGCGGCGACTGTCTCGTTGGCGTCGTTGCTTTCCCACATGCGGCCCCACTGGGCGCAACACCATTCCAGGTCGCCCTCGTCGTCGATGCGAAGCTGCATGAACTCGTCGCAGCGCTTGCGGGCCCGGCGCACATTGTTGCGGTGCTTGCTGGTCCACAGAGCCTCATAGTTGGACTGAAGATCGACTTGCCGGCGTTCCTGCGACCAAAAGGTGCGCGGGCGAAGATCGGCGACGTCGGCTTTCAGCCCGCCTTCAATCCGAACCTCGGTGCCCAGGGCATGCAGGGCCCGGCTGAGGGCGGCGGGGGAGGACGCCGGCGCGATCACGCCTGGAAGCGCCTGATAGGCGACGGGCTCCCAGTACCGGCGGCGGCGGCGCAAGGAGATGAGCGCGGTCGGCTGTCCGTTCTCCGTCGCCAGGGCGTGGCGCTTGCGGACGCTCGTGGGCTGGGTGAGCTCGCGATAGAGGTCGCGGTCGCAACCGGGAATGGCCGGCAGGGCATCCAGGGCCTGGTCGAGTGTCGAGTTCCAGACGTCGAACCAGGCGATGTGGACGCCCCGCGTCGTCAAGCGCGTGGCGATGCGGGCAGCGGAGATCACGGCGGGTGCGGCGACATAGCCCAGCGCACGCTCGAAACCCGAGCCGACGGGGCTCGCGCCAACGGAATCCATGGCTTCAGAATGACTCATCACCGATTCCCCTTTCCTTCCCTGCTTGTCAGCCATCCAGGCGATCGTTCGAAGAGGCGGCCGGCGCGCCCTTTGATCGAAGACCATGCAGATTGCACCCCACCCGGGCGCTCTGGCGCCTGCCCGGTGTCCTCGCCGAGGAAGCGCCGGATGACGGCGAGGGGGGCGTGCAGGCTCGCGGGCGCCAAGGCCTGGGCCCTGCCCAGCAGATAGGCCAGTTCACCGGCGAAGGGATGGCGGCTCCAGCCCATCGTCAGGAACCAGAACAACCCGCCAAGCCCGCCGCCCAGCACCGCCTGCAGGATCGATACGTTCATGTCAAAGCCGTTTAGCGCGATGATGACGAGCGGGCCGAGCGCCGCGGCGAGGGTGGCGGCGACGCTGGGCACCAGCGCACGCAGATATTCGCCGACACTCAATTTCAGCCGGCGCATCAGAAAGAAGAGGCCAACTCCTACCTGGATCGGCGTGGTGGCAAAGATCGAGACCGCCAGGACAAAGGGGCCATGCTGAGCTGCCAGGATCATGATCAGGCTGGTGATCGGCAACGAGATCATCCAGGCCTTGGCCGTGTCGCGGATCCCACCGGCGGCTACCAGGGCCGGGAACATCAGGGGGACTGGGAAGTAGAGCATGGTGGCGGCCGCCATCACTTGCACCAGCGGAATGGAGGTCTCCCATTGCGGCCCCAGGACGGTATGCACCAGGGGATGGGCAAAGAGGATGACCATAGCCAGGCCCGGCCAGTGGAATGCTGTCAGATTGGCGACTGCCTTGAGATAGGGGTCCTTGAGGGGACGCCCCGTGCGCGCATGGGCGGCGAAGCCCGGCAGGGCCACCGCCGCGATGGCCGATATGACCAGACGGCTGGGCATTTCAGTGACCTGTTGGCCTCGGCTGTAGAGCCCGACATCTGTGCTGCCGCTGGCCCGCCCAAGCACGAAAGCCGGAATGACCGCCCCGAGTGAGGTCAGGAGGCCGGTCGCGGTGTTGAAGCCACCGAAGGCCAGGATCTCGCGCCATTTGGCGAACTCGATCCGGAAGATGGACAGGTCCGGGCGCATCAGGATGGCGAAGAGGAACGTGGAGAGCGGGTAGCTCAATGAGCCCCAGGCGAAGCTCATATAGCCGAAGCCCGTCATCACCAGTCCGATGGTGGTGATGTTGCCGACCAGGGCCGAGCCCAGGTTGATGACCGCTATGCTCCAGAACTTCAGGTCGCGGCGAAGCAGAGCCACGATTGGCGAACCGATGCTGGAAAACAGATAGCCGAAAGCTACGATGCGGACGAAGTTCTCCAGTCGGGGTTCGTGGGCGAATTCGGCGTAGAGGCCGGCGGTCGCGATGAAGGCGGTCGTGAGGACGATGGCGACCGCCAGCATCATGGTGAAGGACGTGCGTATCTCCTGCTTCGACAGGTTTTCGGCGCTAACGATGTAATTGGTGACGCCGAAGTCCCGCAGACCCTCGGCGAGCGCGACGAGGCTGGCGCCAAGAAAGGCAGCGCCGATTTCGTTGGGTGTCAATAACCGCGACGAAACGTAGAGCGTCGCGAAATTGAGGATGAGGGTGGCGTACCTCTCGAAATAGACCGCGACTACCGCGCGCCGAACGCTCGCCATTCCTGCCGCTCACTTTCGATAAGACTGGCCCCGACGCGGAACCGTCACCATACCTCTCTCCGAATCCCGGAGTTGAGGTCTTGCTCCGTGGATCTTGAACCGAGTGGCTTCGATCAGGGTCGAGGCGACCTTCTGTTGATCTTCGTCGGTCATTTGAGAATAGAGCGGAAGGACGATGGCATGATCCTGGGCTGCCTCCGACTCCGGCAGGCGCATCCGCAGGGGTTGGGAGGCGTAGACGTCCTCGCGGTGGGCGCACATGATACCGCGGCGGGTGGCGACACCGGCATCCAGCATAGCCTGCATGACGGCGCGCTGGTCGGCTGACTCGGGCAGACGGACGCAGAAGCTCTGCCAGTTGGTGCGCGCAAACGACGGTTCGTGTACAAGGCCGAGCCATTGTGCCCCGCGGAGCAAATCGGCGTAGCGGGCGGCCAGCGCGCGCCGGCGAGCCACGATGCCGGGCAGGCGCTTGAGTTGCTCGCGGCCGACAGCGGCTTGGATGTCGGTCATCCGATAGTTGTAGCCGAGAACCGGGTGGGTCTCGAAGATCACCTGGGCCGAGCCATGGCGGAGCGTGTCGGGCACGCTCATGCCGTGCTGGCGCAGCAGCTTGAATTTGGCGGCCCAGTCAGCGTGCTTGGTGGTCAACATACCGCCGTCGCCGGTACTCATGATCTTGCGCGGGTGGAAAGAGAAGCACGCCACGTCGCCGTGGACCTTGCCGACCTTCTCCCACTGACCGTTCCAGAGGATCTCGCTGCCGCTGGCGCAGGCCGCGTCCTCGATCACGGGCAAGCCCTTGGCCCTGGCGATGTCGACCACCGCGGCCATGTCGCAGGGGAGGCCCATCTGGTGGACGACCAGGATCGCGCTGGTCTTGGCCGAAAGCGCCTGCTCGATCAAGGCCGGATCGATGTTGTAGGTGGCCGGATCGATGTCCACGAAGACCGGGGTCGCGCCGCAATATGTCACTGAGTTGGCCGTGGCGATGTAGGAGTGGCTGACCGTGACCACCTCGTCGCCGGGCTTTACCCCGGCGGCGAGCAGGGCCAGATGCAGGGCCGTCGTGCAGTTCGAGACAGCCACAGCGTGCGGCGCGCCCGTGAAGGTCGCGAACTCCGTCTCGAAGGCCGCGACCTCGGGGCCTTGCGTGACCCAGCCGGACAGGATGACGCGGCGCGCCGCCTCGGCTTCGGCCTCATCCATCGTAGGCTTGATGATCGGAATCATGCCAGGATCCTTAGCTGAACGAAAGCTCTACCTCGGCGCGAGAAAGCTGCGATTGTCGTATCATGGCAAAGCCGGTCGCTCACCTTGTCCTATTGTGGGATGCAGACGCCGACTGGGCGAGCGGGACGTATTAGGATATTGGGGGGTGACCGACGATGGGCATACCGCTTTCGGTCAGCGGACAGGTCACCCAAGCCTGAGGCTCCACGGCGTCGAACCGGTGATACGCGTCCCGTGAGCCACATGGACCGTGTAGATGAGGACGGCCATCCGAGGCAGAGTTGGACAGGGCCGCAGTCTCAGGATGTCCGAAACCTAAATCCGCTGGCGCCTTGTTGACAACAGCGAGGCATGAATTTGGCCCAAAGATTCCTGTACGACCTTCAGGCTGCATTGCAAGTGCGGCCCGACACTTCGGGGGGAAGCCGATATGTGTCGGGCCTACCGGTAGGGTAGCTCCGTGTACGGCCAGAGCGCCGGCCTTAAGAGAATATACGTTAACGCTAATACCATGAAATTCAGCAATTGGGGGTAGCCGAGAGCCGGTCTATAGGCTCTGGCATCTATTTTGCTTCCCCAACCTTGCTAGGACAACAAATGGGGTTGTGCAGATGCGCATAAACACTCAGCCAGGCCGAAGGGTAGGCCTGCCTAAATGCATATTTTGCGAGCCGATTCACGTTAGGAATGTGCAAACCAACGAAAATGGAGAAGTTACCATCTCTATAACGGCCGATGATATTTATACTAGGAACTCAAAGCAGCGCTACGAGATAATATTGACCTTGGAGGAAGTCGGCATCCTTACGCTGCTTGGAAGTGAACCCTCGTCTGGCAGGGTCCAGTAATGACATATGGGTCGACCGACGCGGCAAAATGATTGAAATCAATCAATCGTGTAAACATTCCAGCAACGATCTCCGATAAGCGTTGGTTCAACGATTATTGGTATCAAGAGTGGCGGCTCCGACCTGGTATGGGATCGTTGCCTGAGTGCCGGAGCCGCCCGCGCAGCCAATGCGGCACAGGCCACGCTGTTTCATTGTGGGACGACGGAGTATATAATTAGTTAAGTGTAATATATGATCTGCAGCCGCCACCCCGCCTGTGGCTTCTGTAGGCGCGCCTTGAAGATTGATTTGCTGCGGCTCTATTTCAGAGAGCTCTAATGAAAAGCCTGGCCTCTCGTGCAAGGTGTATTCGGTTCACCACATTCTTGGCCAAAAGGGTTATTGGCTGGGCCCGACGGTCAGACAATTGTCCCCAAGGGCTGTCGGGCCGCATAGACTTCCCCATCCGAGCGCGCGCGCGAGGCCCGGCGTCCGTTGGGTTGGGGGCCGACGGCGCGCCGGGCCTGACCGGCAGGATACTCTAATTCTGCGCGCCGGCGACGTAGAGATATATGCCATTGATTATATAAGAAATTCATCCAAATGAATAACTGGGGAGTAGGAGGGCTGAGCATGATTGGCGCCTGCTTACTTCCGATTTGAAACGTCGTTGTGGACGTGCAGGCATATTGCTAGCGACAGCAACGCTGACGCCACTCCTTAAGCCGCGCATCTCACTGGTTCTGCGGAACAACCCCTAGAAGCTCACCTACGCGGAGCGGCAGATGCGCAGAGGCATGCAGCTCGGCGCAGCTCTCTTTCCATCGCCGTAGATAATCGACGACGGGAATTCCGCTGCGACCAGGCCAGCGGTTGAGGGCCCCAAGCGCCTCGACGCAGTTCGGTATCTGGTCATATTCAGCGAGGATTGTCAGACACATCGCCTGCGCAAATGGATTGAGGCCCGGCATTTCGATCGCACTACGATGGTTGGCAAACCAGGCGGCGGGGTCGCGGTTAAGGCCTTGGCTTTCGGCGAAGCCGGCATAGCGGCGAACAATGTCCTGGCGATACTCGGCAATCGCATCACCGAAAGCGTTGTCGCCCGCGAATGGCGGATTCTTTTTCCAGTCAGCCGCCAGGCGCTGAAGGCCGCGCAAAGAGAACGCTTCGACCATGGCTTCCTCCAACCACTGGCAAGGTGCTGCTGGCTTGGCGTCGGACCGCCAGCTGTTGGCGAGAACATGACCGAGTTCATGGCCAAATTGATAGGCAAGCTTCGACCAGTCGCGTTCGCCGATATCGACAATGATCCATGCCATGGTGCTGCCGTCCGGGTGAAGCCAGATGGAGGGGGGACCGGATGTGCGCTCTTCGATGCGAAGGCGTGTCGGCTGGCTGTCGGACACAAGGCGGACGCCGTCCAGGCAGGAATGCCGCATACGCCGGACCACACTCTCTATCGGCAGAGGAAGCATCCGGCCCCAGTCGCCCGAAAGTTCAATTGGGGCCGACCGAAGGGTGGTGCGGGAGGCGCAGGTCGCCTGTGACTTCGGCATGGTGGTCTGGCTCCGGTCCAAACCAAACCAACGCGCAGTAGCTGAATAGGTTTGGGTTACGGCGGTCAGTTCGACCAAATTCTTAATAAAGTTTCGTCGCAGCACCTTGTTTCCTGATGTGACCGTTGCAGACTCCGGCCTGCATGCCGTTCGATACGCACGCACATGGGACCTTGACCCATTGAAATCGATCGAGTCTTTGCGACGCAGTCCGTTAGGGCCGGTGCGACGAATCTAGGCTGGGATCTGTTCTTTGTGTGGCGAGTGCCAGTTGGGCGCATCCTCGGTCAAACGTTCGATGAGGCGGGTCCATTCCTTGACCCGCTGGTTCCAGTCAAAAAATTGCTCGCAGTAGTTCTGCTGTGTCAAAGACATTTCTGGAGAGTCGAACCAAGGATGTTCGACTTCCTTGGCCAAGGCTGAGCCGAACAGCGAGGCATGTTCAATCGGGTCGGCGCTCCATGGATAAACGTGAGCGAAGCCGGCTGTCGTCTCCGGTAGGGCGCCTCGGGCAGGCACGATCACCCGACATCCCGCTGCCATTGCATCAATGACGGCAAGACAGGACGTTTCTTCGAACGTGCTGGGATAGGCCAGGAAATGCATATCACGGAGTATGGTTTTTAGTTCTGAATTGGGAGAGATCCCGTAATAGAATACCCGCTTTGATGCCCGGGCGCGGGCGTATAGCGGTTGATATTTTGCATCGTCTTGATTGTAGAGCCTCATCGAGGACCAAATGTGGAGTTCAGCGTTGCTTAGGTCCAATTTCTCCCACGCATCAAGCAGAACAGAAAGACCCCGAAATGGCGTGCTGGTATATGCGAACCGCAGAGGGTCGCTTTTCGTCCAGATTCGCTGTGGTTGAGAAAGTGTTGTTGCATTGCGCAGGACGACGCATTTGCTCGGAGGGATGTCAAACTCGGCCTGGTAACGTTCACGCTGCCAGTGTGATACAAATACGAAGCATGTTACCCGGTCAACAAGCACGCGATTTCTGCACCATTGCACAGCGTTCTGGTTGGAATCGTGATGCATCCACATGACCAGTGGCTTTTCCCGCGACGGGTTGTCTGGAAACAAGTTGACCCGAAGCTGAACTCGCGCGAGCGCATCAGGGATGCGGTCCTCAAGGCCCTTGATCATCAACTCTGTGCCCGCCGCCGGCCCTGGAGGCGTCCATGAAGACACTGGCTGCATCAGCGAAGGGGTTAGGTTTGAGATAGAACCCTGTTCGTCCGTACTTGCTTTCGTGACGTGCCCTGGTCCCTGTCGCTGGAGTGGTTTCTCAGCGATGAGTCTTTCCAATGCGGGCCGCTTCTGAGCTCGAAGCTTGTCAGCGGCAAATTGCGCGTTGGATGCCACTCGCTTCACCATATCCTCTGACAGTCTCTCGGCCGCGAGCAGTTTCATGCAGGCATCGAGCGACTCCTGATATGCGCCTGCCCAATATGCGTTGATGGAAAACTCATCGAGCAGACCGTGGTCGTAGACCCAGGACTGAACGAAAAGCCCTGCAGGCTTGCCGATGCCCAAACCGCGGCGCGCATATTCCTGGCCCTCCGCGTACCGGCCACAGTTGCGACAGTAGCGGCTCGCCGCATGCAGCGCTTCAGCGCGGGCGGGCACCGATTGGGTCGCGCGTTCGTAGACGGCGACGACCTCCTCGAAGGGCCGGTCCAGGGCCGCCATCAGATTGCCTGCCTCGAAAAGGGCTATATAGATCTCTTCGGACCAGAACCCCTGCTCCGCCCGCTTTAAATAGTGTTCGAGCGCTTTTTGGCGTTCGCCGCAGTCTTTGTAGCTCTGGGCAAGGTAGAAAGTGTAACGTGATACCAAGAATGGATCGGTTTCGGTTCTCAGCGCGTTCTCCAGGACCGTCGCATCTTCCTGATATTTTCTTGGATTTTGGCTGCGCGCTCCTTCACGTCCTGACACTACACGAAAACCGCGTGCAGTCTGGCGCGTGATCGGGCCGGGAGGGAACTCGAGATACTCGTGCAGAACGCCCTTAAAGCAGAAGGGCAGTCGGTTGCGGCAAATCTGCGGACGGTGATATGAAATCCCGCCTTGTGTAAGCTCAACGTCGAATAGATCGTCATCCATCTGCGTCTTGAACGCAGCTGCGTCGAAGTTGCGGTCGGGGATAAGGATGTCGTCCGCGTCGATTATCATCGCGTAATCGACCGGTTCCAGCTCTCGCAGCCGCTCAAGTGCAAAGGTGCGGTTGTATGCGAAATTCCGCCACGGCTCATCGATAACCGTGCCTCTGAGCTTATGATCGGCAAGGTAGTCTCGGATGAGGTCCTGTGTGCCGTCCTCAGAACCCGTGTCTACGACCAGAACATAGTCGATGAGGGGCAGAACGCTGGCGAGGCATCTTAGGATTACCTTTGCCTCGTTCTTGACGATCATGCATAGGCCAATGGTGCTCACGGTAGTTCCTCGGTTGCGGCGAGGCTATCGACACGGTTGGGCAAGGCGGCGGGGCCATCCTTCGAGATAGACATCCCATTGTTCGTGTTAGCCGCGATAACGCAGGACCATGCCTTGCATCGCAGGACTAGCCAACATTCGCGCTGGCCTGAAAGGATACTCTTTTCGGAGGAGCCGGCTCTTACCCGTGAGCGTCCGGCATCAAACATTGGGCGTATGCGGCTTTATGGCCGCGTCAGGTAAAAACGTCTAAACCATAGATTTGCATCGTTTTTTCATTAGCATGCGCTCTACTCCTCGATGTTGCCGGGTCTAAATCGATCTATTTACAACCAGAATATTTCCAATTTACTTAATAATTGCGTAGTGGGGGGTGCCGCTGGCCAATTGAGTGCCATCCGGCCGCGGAAGTCTGCAAAGCTAGGAAGTACCGGGAGCAAGACTGCGTTGCGTATGAGATGCGCAGCGCAATGATTTGCCAAGGCGCTGTCGATTCAGCGGGCCGGCACTTTGCTCAAACTGGTGCTTTCTTGCAGGCCGTCCCTCCCCTCGCAAGTTGTCGCTGAGAAATGCGACACAGGTGACGGGGGTTGTCTGGATGATACCACGCACGACACAATGCGACCGCGAAGCGGGCCTTCGCCCCGGCGTCGCCGAATACCATCCTGAGTTATCCCGCAAAGCCTTTTGCCGACAGATCGTGAGGCAACCGCCCGTAGATACGTCCGTCGGATCATGGGGCGGTTCTTGGCCGCACGGCGAGAACTGCCGTAACGACAACGCCTGCGCCCGTCAGAACAGCAGCACAGTGATGCTGCCTTGGTCCGCTGGCCTGCCTCCTCGTGTTTCGCCTATTCCCAGGCCCGCCAAACCTAATCATTTGGTGCGTCGTCGCCTGGCGCCTTCAGCTTCAACCCCAATCCAAACCAATAGGATCTCGTCATGGCCTCCGCAGTGCTTTTCGCCGATCCCTTAGTGGCTGCTGCCCATGGTTTTCCGACCGATCATCATATCATGCTCTCATGGTCACCATCGGCAAAACCCAACAAGTATCAGGTTGTCGCAAACCTTGGCGGCGCCCAGACGACTATCGGTGAGTTTGTAGTCCCGAGGAGCCCGTTTGCCGGCAGAATTCCTGTTCGGGTCAAGGCGCCAGGACCTTTCACCGTCGCCGATGGCGAGGCCGCAATGACGGTCCACGGCAGCATCGCTCTCTTTTCAAAAACCAGTCCCAGTGCCACCGCGCATTACGACGCGGCGACGTTGGAAATGCTGGGCGACGGCGGTGCCAAGGTGTCGGTCGTGACCAATTTCAAGGCAGGAGAATGACAATGGGCGGGCAACAGGGAAGGTCATTTTCAATGGTAGGGGCCTCGGCGAAGAATCCTTTGCTGGCAGCAAGGGAAATCGTTTTCATCGACGTTGCGGTCACCGATGTTCCGGTGCTCGTCGCGGGGCTGCGGCCCGGCGTGCAGCCGGTGCTGCTTAGCGGTGCCTTGCCCGCTTCGCAGGAGATCGCGCACGCGTTGCGCGGCCAAGAGGGCCTCGAGGCAGTTCATATTGTCGTTCATGGCCGTCCTGGCGAACTCGGCTTCGGCGCCGGATCGCTGTCGCTGGCCAATCTCGATCGGCACGGCGGCGATCTTTCGACCATCGGCGACGCGCTGGGTCCTGATGGGAATGTCCTTCTGTGGAGCTGCCATGCGGGGCAGGGCGCCCGCGGAGATGCTTTCGTGAATGCCCTTGCGCGTGCGATCGGCGCTCCCGTCGCGGCGGCTTCGGGCCTTGTCGGCTCGGCGGCGAAAGGCGGGAGCTGGGGACTGGACCGCGCCCGGGGTGTCGCCAATGCTCCGCTGACCGAGGCGGGCATGGCGAGCTATCCCGGCGTGATGGCATTGAATTACGTCACAGTAAAAATACCGCCGGGCGCGGACAGCGGTGGTTTTTACTATATCGTATCACGAATTAATGGCCAAAGCGTTGTTATAGGCGAGTTCACTGTCAGCGAGAACTCGGGAACGGATTTCGCGACACAAATTTTTGTTCCGGTTAATTATTCGGATTCTGAAACGTTAACCGTCGAAACCAGTAGTATGGATTTTAATGATGACGGCGATGTTCAGATTTGGTCCACGTCGAATCCTTCAAGCAACATTGTATTCAATAGCAACGCCACGCTGTGGATGAGCACAACCAATCCGGATGGCGACGGCATAAATGAGGATGGAGAACCCGTACTCCTTACGGGTGGTGTAGGTGCGACGGGCGCGACCGGCGCCACGGGTGCAACTGGCGCCACGGGTGCGACTGGCGCTACGGGTGCAACTGGCGCTACGGGCGCCACCGGGGCAACAGGTGCCACCGGGACAACAGGTGCCACCGGGGCGACGGGTGCTACCGGAGCCACCGGCGCGACCGGAGACACCGGTGCGACGGGTGCGACTGGAGATACCGGCGCGACTGGCGATACCGGGGCAACAGGAGCGACTGGCGCGACTGGCGATACCGGAGCGACCGGCGCAACGGGTGACCCTGGTGCGACGGGTGCCACCGGAGACACTGGTGCGACGGGTGACACTGGTGCGACGGGCGCAACAGGTGCCACCGGCGCGACGGGCGATACCGGAGCCACCGGCGCGACCGGAGCCACCGGCGCGACCGGAGACACTGGTGCGACGGGTGCGACCGGAGATACCGGCGCGACTGGCGATACCGGGGCAACAGGAGCGACTGGCGCGACGGGCGATACCGGAGCG
>RXJA01000525.1 GCA_003963455.1 Hyphomicrobiales bacterium | reverse complement strand
CTTGGTCTGGCCCATGATTTCCTGCGCGGTGAAATTGATGCCGCAGGTCGGGAAGGAATTGCCGACGAAGAAATTGTCGGACTGGTCCGGGAAGAAATCCTGGCCGGCCTTGAAGTTCGGATCCTCGACGATGGCCAGGGGCAACTTGACCGATTGCGGCACGACATTGCCCTCGAGCGCGGAGATCGCGGTCTTGATGGCGACCGCGACCTGGGCCGGGCCGGTGCCGGCGGAGGAGCATTTCAGTCCATCAGCGGCGTGCGCGGCGCAGAACTTGCGGAAGCCGTTTTCGGTCTCGCCGCCGAACGGCACGAACGGATGCTTGGCATCGATCATCGCCTGCACGATGCCGGTGTCGCCGCCCTGCCCGGTGACGCCGTCGAACGGCCCGCTGGTGGCGATGGCATCGGCCGTGGCCTTTTGCGCCACGCCGTCATCCCACTTGCCGACGACCTCAGTGACGTCCCACTTCTTGCCCGACCCATCGAGCACCTCGTGGATGCCGTTGTGGCGATCGGTGTCGACCGAGGTTCCCGCAACGCCGCGTACCTCCAGCACCTTGCCGCCATTCGGCACATGCGAGACCAGCCACTTGCCCCAGAGCTCGCCCAGGCCCTTCTGGTCGACATTGACGTTGATGGCATCCTTGGTGTCGAGGATGTTGTCGAACGCGACGAGCACGACGCCGGCTTCCTTGGCGCGCTTGATGACTGGCCCGAACGCGGTCGGGTTCTGTGCGTTGACGACGATCGCGTCAAATCCGGAATCGATGAAGTTGTTGATCGCCGAAATCTGCGCCGGCACATCCTCGCCAGTCGACACGACCTTGAATTCCTTGAGCTTCTTGGCGACATCCGGCTGCGCCGCATAGGCCTTGGCCGTCTGGATCATCTGGATGCGCCAGGTGTTGGCGATGTAGCCGTTGGCAAGCGCGATGCGGTAAGGACCGTCCTTCTTCGGAAATTTGAAAAACTGCGTGTCAGCCGCCCAGGGCGCGAAGCAGTCCGGCTCCGCCGCGGGTCCTTTAACCACTTCAGGTCCGGCGATCGCCGACGAACTCAGCATGACGAATGCAGTGGCGGCAATGACGCCACCAACAAGTGACTTGATCATCGATATTCCTCCCAGTTGCAGTTTTGCTTGTGATGAATCATGGCGCTACCAGCCGGCATCCTCCACCGAACCGAACGCGCTCACAGGGACGCCCGCGTCGCCCTGATCCTCCTCTCCCCCTCAGCTTCCCGGCAATTTAGAGAACTATCATATTATACATAATAAACAAGCTCAGACTGTTGCTTATGTATAATAAACAGCCTCCCGACCTTGCCGAATGTTGATTTTACAGACAAATGGTAGCGCTACCATCAGTATGTGTAAAGCGCCGCGTTCGACATTTTTCCGGACCTTTCAACGCGCTGTGCTCTCCCGCCGCACGAGCTCGAAACCGAGATCGACGATGCGCTGTTCCGGTGGGTTACCGGCAATCGCCGCAAGCGCCATGGCGACGGATCGGGTGCCGATCTCATAGCGGTGCGTGCGCACGCTGGTGATCGAGGGAAACGACACCTGCATCATGTCGAGATCGTTGAAGCCGACAATGCCGATCTGCTTCGGCACATCGAGCGATGCCCGATGGCATTCGAACAGAACGCCGAGCGCGATATCGTCATTGTTGCAGAACACGCCGTCCAGCGTCGGCATCTTGGCCAGCGCGTCACGGAACAGCTCGCGCCCGAGGCTCACGCTTGAGGGCACCGGCGTCGTGGTGATCAGCCGCGGATCGAACAGCCCGGCAGCCTCCATGGCGGCGCGGTAGCCGGCAAGGCGCCGCTGCGAACGTGGGTCCATCCTGGCGCCGATGAAGCCGATCTTGCGGTAGCCGGCCTGCAGCAGATGCTCGGTGGCCGTCCTGCCGCCGTCGAAATGCGAAAAGCCGACCAGCATATCGACCGGATCGGCCCCGGTCTCCATGATCTGTACCACCGGGCAGCCGGCATTCTCCAGCAATCGCCGCGCACCGGGAGTCTGGTCGATGCCGGCCACGATCAGCGCCGCCGGGCGCTGGGATCCGAAAACCTGCAGCAGCCGCTCCTCCTCAAGACCCGAATAATGCGTGTTGCCGATCTGGATTCGGAACGGACTGTCGGAAAGGCTGTCATAGATGCCGCGCACCACTTCGGCGAAGACGTTGTTGGTGAGCGAAGGCACCAGCACGCCGAACACTTCGGCGCGTGCCGAGGCGAGCGCGCGCGCATTGGGGTCCGGCACGTAGCCAAGCTCATCGACCGCAGCCAGAATCTGCCGGCGAAGGTCCTCCGACACCCGCCCCGGCTCGCGCAACGCGCGCGACACGGTGATCGCGCCGACACCGGCCTTGCGCGCCACGTCGGCGATGGTCGGACGGCCGCCGCCACGGCGGGAGCGCGGCTTGGTCAACGCCATGTCTCTCCGTCATCCGCGCGCGGCATCACCATCAGGATCGGCGTCCGTGTCATCGCGCCACCAAGTCAGCCCGCCAAGTCAACATTGCCGATTGGGGTCGCGCATGCGCCAACCAATGTCAAGCAACCCGACGTCGGCGCCAAAGGGCGCGTCAGGCGATCGCCGCGGCGCTGCGGTTGGCCTTCCACATCAAAAGCAGGATGGCCGCGAGGTTGACAAGGTTCCAGCCAATCCCGTTGAGGAAAGCGGCGGCGTAGGACCCGGTAAGGTCGTAGATCCAGCCCGACATCCAGCCGCCCACCGCCATGCCGAAGATCGTTGCCATTAGGACGATGCCGACGCGCTGGCCAGCTTCCCTCGCCGGCATGTAGTCGCGCACGATGATGGCATAGCAGGGCACGATCCCGCCTTGCGACAGGCCGAACACCAGCGAGACGACATAGAGCGAGGCAAGCCCGTCGAAGGGGATATAGAAGAGCAGCGAGAGACACTGCAGCGCCGAGCCGACCAGCAGAGTCCTCACCGCACCGATGCGGTCAGCGAGGAAGCCGGAGCCGATCCGGCTGACGACGCCGGCCGCCAGCATGATCGACAGCATGTCGGCGCCATGCGCGACGCCGTAGCCAAGGTCCATGCAGTAGGCGACGATATGCACCTGCGGCATCGACATCGCCATGCAGCAGCCGAAACCGGCGATTACCAGCAGGACCTGCAACTGTGAGGGCGACAGCGAGATCGGTTGCACCGGCCGGCCGCGAGACGCGCCGGACATTCCCTCACGCGGCGCGCGCCGTCGCAACAGCAGGACCAGCGGCACCATGGTGAGGAGGCAGACAACCCCGATTACCGCATAGGTGAAGCGCCAGCCGTGGCCTTGCATCACATAAGGCATGACTGTCGGCCAGACCGCGCCTGCAATGTAATTGCCTGACGCCGCCACCGTCACCGCAACGCCGCGGCGGCGGTTGAACCAGTGCGAGACGTCGGCGATCAGCGGCCCGAAGATCGCCGAACAGCCGACACCGATCAGCAGGCCCTGGGCAAGCGTGACGCCCAGGATCGAATTGGCGAGCGACGCCAGCAGAAATCCCGCGCCAAGCGCCAGCGAAGCGGCGAGTGCCGGCATCCAGTATCCGAAGCGGTCGATGGCGCGTCCGATCAGCGCGTTGCCGGCGGCGAAGCCCACCATGGTCGCGGTATAGGGCATCGAGGCGGCGGCGCGATCAACGCCGAATTCGGCCTGCACCGCGGGCAGGACCACGACCACCGCCCACGTGCCGACACCGCCGATCGTCGCCAGCAGCAAGGAAATGCCAAGCCGCGTCCACGCATAGAAGCTGTCGATGCCGGCGCTGCCTGCCGTGTTTCCGGGGACTGTCGCCACGGCGTCTCCTGTCCGCGATTTCTTCGAGGTCGCGTGTTCGAGCGCACTATCGGCCCATTTCACGAGCCGAGCAGCGCCACGATGGGCAAATCCGTGGCACCAGCACCGGGAACCTGTTTCGCTTCATGGAGTTTTTGCGTGAAGGAAGGAGTTCCCGATGACCGCCAAAAAGAAGAAATGGTCGGCCGATGTGACCGAGCACAGTGATGCGATGGACCTCGAGGATCACGTCTTCGAATCCGACGACGCCAGCAAGATCGCCGCCTCGCTCAAACGCTCGGCCGAACACAGCGACCGCCGCAAGGCGGAGCCGTTCCAGTCCGCCATGTCGATGCTGAATTTCTACATCAACCGCGCGGGCAGGAATCTGCCCGAAGAGCGCAAGAAGGTGCTGGAAAAAGCGAAGGACGAGTTGCGCGTCGCCTTCGGCCGCGAGAAGCAGGACTAGGTGCTGGAGCGAGGCTTGTCGGGAGATCGAGCCAGCCGCGGGCCGGCCTTCCCGAATATCGACAGGCCTTAGCGCGATTGAATGACTTCGTCGGTATTGGCGAGCAGCTTGCGGACCGCGTTTCGCGCCGCATCCGGCCTCTTCAGGCGGATATTCCTCTCGATCGCCTCGTGCAGCTTCTGGGCGTGCTGCAGGTCGTCCAGTTCGCGCGTCGTGTAGGTGAAGAGATGGTCGAAGGCCGATTCGATCAGCACACCCAGCGGCACCAGCAGGTCGTTGCCCGAGGCCCTCAGTATGGCGAGGTGGAAGCGCGTGTCGGCGCGGGTGCGCTCCTGCAGGTTGGTCGCCTCGCCCATCTCGCGGCAGGCCCGGCTGATCTCGGCCATCTGCTCGTCGGTGCGCCGCATCGCCGCGAAAGCCGCCGCCTCCGGCTCGATGATATGGCGGAATTCCTGCACCGTCCTCAGGAAAACCTCGCGATCCGGCGAGGTCGCGTACCAGGACAGCACATCACGGTCCAGAAGGTTCCAGCGCTCCTTCGGCTCGACCCAACTGCCGATCTTCGGGCGCGACGCCAGAAGGCTCTTGGCCATCAGCATCTTGATCGCCTCGCGCACCGCGGAGCGGCTGACGTCGAAAGTTTCCGACCATTTTGCCTCGTTGGGCAGGATGGTGCCCGGTGGATAGTCGCCGCGCACGATCCGAAGGCCGATTTCGCTGGCTAAAGAAGTGTGCACGCTGGCGCCTGGAATGCGTGGCGCGTTGGCCCTGCGAACCCCGGCCGGACGCTCCGCGGCCGCCGTTCTCGTTGGCTTTTTTTCGTTGCTCGGCTTCGCGTCCCGCATGGTTCCAGAAAGTCCCGTTTTCAGAAGCTGTCAAGCACGGCAAGCCCGCTTTGCCGCAACCTGCGCAGATGTGCACAGCTCAACCGGCATTTGGCGCGGTCTCATGCCGTTTTGACGTATTTGCGCCAGCTGTGCTGCGGCCGGAAGCCGAGCACATCGCGCGCCTTGCGGTTCGAGAGCAGCGTCTCGTATTCGCCAAGTTCGGCCTTGACGGGCACACCCGGATAAAAGCGCTTCAGAAGTTCCGCCGTCGGCAGGTCCGATGAGGTATCGTCATTGGCGGCGTTGAACACCTGGTAGCCCAGGCCGTCCTTCTCGATAGCCCGCAAGGTGATCTGGCCGAGATCGCGCGCGTCGATATAGCTCCAGGCGATGCGCTTGCGGAAACCCGGGTCGGCGAACCATTTCGGGAACAGCGAATATTCATGCGGCTCGATGACGTTGCCGATCCGCAGCGCATAGATGTCGAAGCCGCTGCGCAGCGCGAAGGCCCGCGCGGTCTTCTCGTTGACGATCTTCGACAGTGCGTAGGAGTCCATCGGGTCGACGTCATAGTCCTCGTCGAGCGGAAAATGCGTGGGATTGCGCGGCTCGTTGGCGAAGACCAGGCCGTAGGTCGTCTCCGAGGAGGCGATGATGACCTTGCGGATGCCGAGCTTCACCGCCGCTTCGACGACATTGTAGGTGCCCATCGCATTGATGCGGAAAACCTCGTTGTCCGGCGTGATCATGATGCGCGGGATCGCCGCGAAATGCACCACGGCGTCGACCGGCTGGGCTCTAAGCGACGGGTCGAACTCGTGCAGCCCCATATAGCTCGACAGCGCGTTGAAAACCTGACCGCTGTCGGTGATGTCGGCGATCAGAGTGCGCACCTTCGGATTGTCGAGCGGCCTGGTGTCGATGTTGAGCACCTGGCAGCCATGTTCCACCAGATACTCGACGACATGCCGCCCAGCCTTGCCGCTGCCGCCGGTGAACATGATCCGCTTCGTCATTTTGCTCTCCACAATGCTCGATAATTATGTGTATTGTCAGACAATAGGGTATTCCGCAATCGCCCGCCACCACGATCCGCGGGAACCTTCTCGACAAGCGCTGGCCGCGCGAACGCCATCACCAAGGAAAGACAGGGAAGAGAGACGACATGAGCACCACCGCTGCCCGCGAAAACATCGGTTTCATCGGCCTCGGCCTTATGGGGCACGGTATCGCCAAGAACATCGTCGACAAGGGTTATCCACTGACCTTCCTCGGCCGCAAGAACCGCAAGCCCGCGGAAGACCTGTTGCGACGCGGCGCCAGGGAAGCGGCAACGTCCAAGGACGTGGCGGCGGCATCCGATATCGTCTTCATCTGCGTCACCGGCTCGCGCGAGGTGGAGGCGATCATTCGCGGCCCCGGCGGACTGAAGGAAGGGCTGAAGCAAGGTTCGGTCGTCGTGGACTGCTCGACCTCCGACCCGGTCTCGACCGTGGCCTTGGCCGCCGAACTCAAGGCGCTCGGCGTCGACTATGTCGACGCCCCGCTCAGCCGCACGCCCAAGGAAGCCTGGGAAGGCACGCTGGATGCCATGGTCGGCGCGCCGGACGCGGTTTTCGCAAGGCTGAAGCCGGTGATCGAGACCTGGGCCGGGCGCATCGTCCATATCGGCGACACCGGCGACGGCCACCGCATGAAGCTGCTCAACAACTTCATCTCGCTGGGCTACGCCGCGATCTATTCGGAAGCGCTGGCGCTGGCCGAGAAGGTCGGCATCTCCCCGCCACGCTTCGACAGCGTCATCCGCAACGGCCGCATGGATTGCGGCTTCTACCAGACCTTCATGCGCTGGACGCTCGAGGGCGACCGCGACGCGCACAAGTTCAGCATCGCCAATGCCTTCAAGGACCTCACCTATCTGGAATCGATGGCGGGCGCCGCCGGCATCGCCAATCCGCTCGGCAACGCCACCAAGAATTCCTTCGCGACCGCTTTCGCGACCGGGCCCGCGGAGCAGTATGTGCCGATGCTCGCCACTCATGTCGGCAGGCTGAACGGCGTCGACCTGATGCCCTCGAAGGACGGCGTGAAGCAGAAGATCTAGGCGGCACCTCCCTGCCCTGTCCGATCACGAAAACCGGCTGCTGGAAAAAATCAGGGGCGCCTCGCGGCGCCCCTTTTTTGCACTTGGCTGTGGACGCGGCCGGCGCCTACTTCTGGATACAGGTGTCGGCCGTTTCCTTGGTGCATTCGTCGAGGCCGGTGAAGACCGGATCGTCGACCTTCTTGTTGCCGATGAGGTCGAGCATCACCGAAGGCGCCTTGTAACCCATTTCGAAGGGCCGCTGGCCGACCAGCGCGGTCACCAGGCCTTCCTTGGCGATCGCCACCTCGTCGCCGATCGTGTCGGCGGCGCCGATGACGAACTCGTTCTTGGCGATCTTGTCGGCCATCGGCTTGAACAGGTCGCGATAGGGCTGCGGAGCGCCGAACAGCGGCCAGCCGCCCATGATGCCGAAGGCGTCGAGCTTCGGATTGGCGGCGAGGATGTCGGTCATCGCCTGCACGCCCTTGGCGCCGTCGTCATTGGTGAACACCGGGCAACCGGCGACTTCGGTCCAGCCGCCTTCGCCCGCAAGTGCTGCAAGGCCTTCCTTGCCCGACAGCGCATCGCGCATGCCCTGCGCGCGGCGCAGGATGTTGTCGGCGGCCGGGTTGCCTTCGATGGTGCAGATCGTGCCGCCGTTCGGCTTGGCCTTCTTGATGTACTCGCCGATCTTCTTGCCCATCAGGTAGTTGTCGGTACCGAGATAGGTCTTGCGAAGGGCCGCGTCTTCCTTGGCAAGGTCGGCGTCGACCGTCATGATCGGGATAGACGGGTTGGCGCTCTTGATCGTCTGCGCGATCAGCGGCGCATTCGACGGCGATATCGCCATCGCCGCCGTGTCGGGCTTGCTCAGCATGTCCTGCACGATCTGCGCTTCGCCGGCTTCGTCCGAGGTCGATGCCGGGCCGGTGTAGAAGCACTCATATTCCGAACTGGCGTTTTCCTTGTTCCACTTCTCGCAACCCTGATGGATGGCCTCGAAGAATGGATTGTCGAGGCCCTTCACGACGATGACGAGCTGTTTTTTGGCCAAAGCCGGCCCGGCGCCCAACGCCATGGCGGCGACGGCGGCGAGCAAAAGTGTTTTCCTCATATCAGTCCTCCCTTGAAACAGACGGACACCGCGTGCCCGCCACACCGACCAGACCGGATGCGCAAGGACCATGACGAGCATCCCGCGATGTTCGTACCCTGGGCCGGGCTGATAAGCATTTGCCGATCCGTTCGCCCGAATACTGGCGCAGCGGATCCTTGATCATAAAGCCGTTTGCCACTCCTCGACGCATAGACGAACGAGCACCAAACTCTTCCTCCGAAGCTTAGCTAATATCGGCTTTTCGCCAACGTCAATTCCTATTTGTCCTACAAAACCGATTTTTCGTCGAGACTCGAAATTATTCGTCTGACAATTGATTGACGCCCTCGTCCGCTTTTGCCTAAATGCATGCGTCACGCTCGCCCGGGAGGAAAAGGACGAGCGGGACGCAAGCGGCGACGACCAGGTCGGTGACCGCCGCGGCAATAGATGGGGAGGCTTAAGGCTGGTGTCGGTTCTCGAACTCGCCAACATCTCGAAGCATTTCGGC
>RXJA01000461.1 GCA_003963455.1 Hyphomicrobiales bacterium | reverse complement strand
GCGTGCGCCAGGTGGCCGACATCCGCAAGCTGCTTCTGGCCGGCGCCGACAAGGTGTCGATCAACACGGCGGCGGTGAAGAATCCGGATTTCGTCACGGAAGCCGCCGACAAGTTCGGCAACCAGTGCATCGTCGTGGCCATCGACGCCAAGAAGGTGTCGGCACAAGGCGAGGCCGACCGCTGGGAGATCTTCACCCATGGCGGACGCGAGAGGACCGGCATCGACGCGGTCGAATTCGCCAGCCGCATGGTCGATCGCGGCGCCGGCGAGATCCTGCTCACCTCGATGGACCGCGACGGCACCAAGGCCGGCTACGACATCGCGCTCACGCGCGCCATCGCCGACGCGGTGCGCGCGCCGGTGATCGCCTCCGGCGGCGTCGGAACGCTCGATCACCTGGTCGAAGGCATCCGCGACGGCCATGCCGGCGCCGTGCTTGCCGCCTCGATCTTCCATTTCGGCACCTACACGATCGCCGAGGCCAAGGCATACATGGCCAGGGCCGGCCTGCCGATGCGGCTGGACTCGGCCGTCCATCGGGCTTAAAGCATGATCCCGAAAAGTGGGTACCGGTTTTCGGAAAAGATCATGCTTAAACAAGCAGATAGATGACTGCCATGGTTCAATTTTCGCTCGCCGAGCTGGAAACGATCATCCACCAACGCGCCCATTCCGGCGACCCGGAATCGTGGACGGCGAAACTGTTCGCCAAGGGTATGGACAAGGCGGCGCAGAAGCTTGGCGAAGAGGCCGTGGAAGCCGTGATCGCCGCCGTCCGCGGCGACAAGCAGGCCCTCGTTTCGGAAAGCGCCGATCTTATATATCATTGGCTTGTCGTCCTCGGCATAGCGGGCATTCCGCTGGACGACGTGCTGAAGGAGCTCGAGAGCCGGACCGGCCGCTCGGGTATCGCCGAAAAGGCGTCCCGGGGCTGACGGCGAGGAGGGCAGGAGACTCGATGGACCAGCTTGCGCCGACCGAGAAGTACTCCCCCTATCGATTCTTCTCCGCCGAGCAATGGTCGCAGTTCCGCGCCGACACGCCGCTGACGCTGACCGGGGACGAGATCGCCCGGCTGCGTTCGCTCAACGACCCGGTCGACCTCGAAGAGGTCAAGCGCATCTACCTGTCGCTTTCGCGCCTTTTGTCGGCGCATGTCGAGGCGAGCCAGTTGCTGTACCGGCAGCGCCAGGCCTTCTTCAACGCGCAGGATATCGTCAAGACGCCGTTCATCATCGGCATCGCCGGCTCGGTCGCGGTCGGCAAGTCCACCACGGCGCGCGTGCTGAAGGAATTGCTGGCGCGCTGGCCGTCGAGCCCCAAGGTCGACCTCATCACCACCGACGGTTTCCTCTTGCCCAACGAGATCCTGCGCCGCGACAACCTGATGGAGCGCAAGGGCTTCCCCGAAAGCTACGATGTCGGCGCGCTGCTGCGCTTCCTGTCCGGCATCAAGTCGGGGCAGCCCAATGTCCGCGCTCCGGTCTATTCGCACCTGACCTACGACGTGATCCCGGGCGAGTTCGTCACGATCGATCGACCCGACATATTGATCTTCGAGGGCATCAACGTGCTGCAGCCGGGCAAGCTGCCCAAGGACGGTAAGATCGTGCCATTCCTGTCCGATTTCTTCGATTTCGCCATCTATATCGATGCCGACGAGAAGCTGATCCATCAATGGTACATCCAGCGTTTCATGCGGCTGCGCGAGACAGCCTTCCGCAATCCGGACTCCTTCTTCCACCGCTACTCGCAGCTTTCGCAGGACGCCGCGCGCGCCATTGCCGAGGGGCTGTGGGCCAACATCAACCTGAAGAACCTGCGCGAGAACATATTGCCGACCAGGGCGCGGGCCGATCTCATCCTGCGCAAGGGCGCCAACCACCTGATCGAGGAAGTGGCGCTGAGGAAATTGTGACCCCTTAACGGCGCCTTAGGCAATCCCGACTAGCGTTGCGAGCCAAACTCCAGCGGGTGTCGGGAGGCAACCGGTGATCAATGCGGGCACTGCCGCGGGCCGCAAGGCCCCGGTCTATTCACTGGTCATTCCGATCTTCAACGAAGAGGCGGTGCTGCCGTTGCTGGTCCGGCGGATCACCGCCTTGCTCGATAAGCTCGACGCCGGCGCCGAAGCCATATTCGTCGATGACGGCAGCCGTGACACCAGCGTCATCTTCCTGCGCGGCATGGCCGCCGCGGATCCGCGCTTCCGGCTGATCGAATTGTCGCGCAATTTCGGCCACCAGATCGCGATCACCGCCGGCATGGACGCAGCGGCGGGCGAGGCCGTGATCGTCATGGACGCGGATTTGCAGGATCCGCCCGAAGTGGTGCTGGACCTCGTCGCCAAATGGAAGGAAGGCTATGAGATCGTCTATGCCCGCCGCACCAAACGCGAGGGGGAAACGCTGTTCAAGCGCGCGAGCGCCAGCCTCTTCTACCGCGCCCTCGAGCAGATGACCTCCGTGACCATCCCCCGCGACGTCGGCGATTTCCGGCTCGTGGGACGAAAGGCCCTGGAGACCTTCAAGCAGATGCCCGAGCGCGACCGCTTCGTGCGCGGCATGTTCGGCTGGATGGGTTTCAAGCAAACCGCGGTATCGTTCGAACGGCCCGAGCGAGCGGCCGGCGAGACCAAATATCCGTTCTGGAAAATGCTGCGGCTGGCGGTCCATGGCGTGATCGGCTTTTCTGACAAGCCTTTGCGGCTGGCGCTGTGGGCGGGCCTGGCGATTTCCGGCTTTGCCGCCCTGCTTGGCGTCTATGCCCTGTTCTCCTGGCTGTTTGCCAGCGGCGTCGTCCATGGCTGGACCTCGACGGTCGTGATCATCTCCTTCCTGTCAGGCATCAACCTGTTCATGACCGGTATTATCGGTCTCTATGTCGGCGGCATCCACGCCGAGGTGAAGCGGCGCCCGCTTTACGTCATCGACCGCCTGACCGGTTTTGAGGAAGCCGTGAACATGGCGGCCGAGAACCGCAACCGGTCGACGGCATTGCCGTCGACGCGCGATAGAAGATTCGGCTGATGGCGGCGCTCTTCGATCAATACCGGTCCAGCTACAACCGGACCGTCGACGATTCGATCCGCTTCTCCGGCCTAAAGCATGATTTCTTCCTCCAGGCCAAGGTCGAACCGCTCGCCCGGCTCATCGCCGAGCGCGGTCTTGCCGCGCATCCGGCCGGCGTCCGGGCGCTCGACGTCGGTTGCGGCGTCGGCGCGCTCCATCCCTATGTGCGGCCGCTGTTCTCGAGCCTGGACGGCTGCGACATATCGGCGGAATCGGTGGCTCGCGCCCGTGAGGAAAATCCTTGGGTCGCCTACAAGGACTATCACGCTCCGGCCTTGCCCTATGCGGATGGCGCCTTCGACCTGGCGTTCGCCGTCTGCGTCGCTCACCATGTGCCGCCGCAGCAATGGGCCGGCTTCTTCGCCGAGATGCGGCGTGTCGTGCGTCCCGGCGGCGCGGTCTGCGTGATCGAGCACAATCCCTTCAATCCCCTGACCCGCCTGGCGGTGCTGCGTTGCCCCTTCGACGAGGACGCCGTGCTGATCAGCAGGGGCAAGGCCGGCCGGCTGTTGAGGGCTGCCGGGCTCCGCGAAATCGATGGCAGGCATTTCCTGCTGCTTCCCTTCGCCAACCCCGTCGCGCGCAGAGCCGAAGGCTGGTTCTCGCGCCTGCCGCTCGGAGCGCAATATGTATGCAGCGGCCGTGTCTGACCCTTTGGCAAGCCGTCGGCCCGTCCGATTCCTGGTGACCGGCATTGGCGCGACACTGCTCTATGCCCTGCTTGCGGCCGCGTTCTCGGCGGCCATGCCGATGAAGACGGCCCTGGGCTCCGTGCTCGCCTACGCGCTCGCCGCTGCCTTCTCCTATGCCGGGCACAAATACTTCACCTTCGTCTCCAGCGGGGCGCATCGTTTCGAGGCGCCGCGCTTCGCGGTGCTCACGCTCATCGGCCTGGCGACGTCCTTCGCGCTGCCTGCCGTGCTGTCGGAAGGGCTCGGCCTGCCGGCGCAGGTTCCCATCGCGCTGACCTGCCTGTTCGTCCCGCTCGTCAACTACGTGGTGCTTCGCCACTGGGTTTTCGGCAAGGCTCTGGCCGGGCCGGGGAGCAGCGCCGAATGAACGCGTTGCAGGACCGCCTCGCGCCGGAAGCGACCCTCGGGCCGCTATCGGGGAGCCGCTACTGGACAATGAGCCTGCTGGCGGTGGTCCTGGTGGCGGCGATACCATGGCAGACCCGGTGGGGTGTCGTATCCGACACCAGCTGGATCATCACGATGTGCGAGCGTCTCCTCGGCGGAGACCGCCTCTATATCGATCTCATCGAAACCAATCCGCCTTTCACGGCATGGCTGTTCATGCCGCCGGTGGCGCTGGCCCATGCGTTCGACCTGGCGCCGGAAATCGCGGTCCATGTCTATGTCTACGCAATCTGCCTGCTGGGGTTGGGCTTCGCGGCGCTGATTGCAAGGCGCGCCGGCTTTGCCGAGAACCGCGCGCTCTTTTCGATGCTGCCGCTCTTCCTGGCGCTGCTCGTCATCCTGCCCGGCAATGCCTTCGCCCAGCGCGAGCATCTGGGGGTCGCGCTGGCTCTGCCTTTGCTCGTGCTGACGGCCTGGCGCGCGGAGCCGCCGCACGCCCGCATGCCCGGCCTTTGGATGGCGATACTGGCCGGGCTTTGCGCCAGCGTGCTGGTGCTGGTGAAGCCCTATTACGCGCTGCTCGTCCTGGCTCCGGCGCTTTACGCGGCCTGGCGTCGCCGGTCGATATGGCCATTGCTGGCGGTCGAATACTGGACGATCGGCTTGGTCTGCGTCGCCTATGTCGCCGCCGTGACGCTTCTTTATCCGGAATTCCTCCACGTCATCTACCCGATGCTGGCCGACACCTACATGCGGATGGGGAACATGTCGGGGCTGCTGCTCGCCTATGGGCCGGTCTACCTCATCGCGCTCCTGATGCTGCGTTTCCTTCGGCCGGGCCTGCCGTTGTCGCCGCTGGTCAGCGTGTTCACACTTGCCTCGCTGGCGGCGGCGGTGGCCTTGATCTACCAGGCCAAGGGCTGGCCTTATCACGCATTTCCGGCGTTCAGCCTGATGCTGGCGGCGCTGCTTTTGAGAACGACGCAAATCGATCGTTCGTCGCCGGGCGCAACAATGGAGCTGGGCAGGAAGCTGCTGCTTGCCGCCGTCATAGCGGCGGCGGCCATCCCGTTCATGAAAACACAGAAGCCGAACGCCGAACTTGCCGCCAGGCTCGAAGCCACGGCCCACCAGCCGACGGTCGCGCTGGTCGGCTCCGACATCGCGGCGGGCCATCCGCTCACCCGCCTGCTCGGCGGAACATGGATCTCGCGCTATTGCAGCGACTGGCTGAGCGACGCGGCGCTGTATCTTTGGGCAGTCTCGACCCGGGACGGCAACAAGGAGGCCGCCTCCCATTATCGCGAGATCGCCGACCGCTACATCGACGGCAAGCTTGCCGAGCTCGAGACGAAACGACCCACGATGCTCATCGTCCAGAAGAACGACAGGGCCCTGGCCGAGGAGCTGTCGCGTCGCCAGGCCTATGTTCGCTTCCTGCAGGACTACCGGCCGGTCGCGGAGGACGAGACCGTGCGGGTGTTGCTCCGCGACGCTCGCGTCAGCCAGGCACCGTCACCCGCCGCAGCGTCAGATTGATGCGGCCGCCATTCTTCAGAAGCGCCGACGTCGCCGGATAGATGCGGTCGACGCCGTGGAAGGCGAGGCGCCCCTCGCCGCCGAGCACGACGACGTCGCCGCTCTTCAGCTTGAACGATTTGGTGCCGCCTTCGCGCGTGTTCTGGCCGACCCGGAACAGGCAGTCGTCGCCGAGCGAGACCGACATCACGGGCGCCGCGAAATCCTTCTCGTCGCGGTCCTGGTGCAGGCCCATCTTGGCATCCGCCGCGTAGAAGTTGACCAGGCAGGCCTCGGGCGGATGCGGGTAGCCCGAGACTTCGCGCCACACTTTCAGCAGCGCCTCGGGGATCGGCGGCCAGGGTTCGCCCGTCACCGGATGCATCGGCTGGTAGCGATAGCCGCGCTCCTTATCGGTCACCCAGCCAAGCGCGCCGCAATTGGTCATGCGCACGCTCATCTCCTTGCCGGTGCGCGGCATGGCGGGCACGTAAAGCGGCGCGGCCTGCACGACGCGCCTGATCTCCTCGACCAGCGCCTCCTGCGCGGGGCGGTCGATGTAGCCGGGCATATGGCGAACGCCCTTGGGCAGAACGAGCATGGGTTGTTCCGGTTGACTCTCCAAGCATGCCACTGGCAAAGGAAAACGGCGACCCGAAAGCCGCCGGGCAAGCTCTCAATCGCTGTCGACCCGGCCGCGCAGCTTCTTCACCGTCGACCGACCGGCCTTGCTCTTGAGGCGGCGCTCCACGGCGCCCTTGGACGGCCTGGTTTTCTTGCGCGGCGGCGGCGGCGGCTCGGCCGCCTTGGCGATCAACGCGGTCAGGCGCGCCCGCGCATCGGCGCGGTTCTGCTCCTGCGTGCGGAACCGGCCGGCCTCGATGACGATGACGCCATCCTTGGTGGCGCGCTGGCCGGCAAGTTTGATGGCGCGCTCGCGCACGCGCCCGGACAGGCCCGAGGCATTCGCCGCGTCGAAGCGCAACTGCACGGCGGTGGCCACCTTGTTGACGTTCTGGCCACCCGGGCCGGACGAGCGGATGAAATCCTCGTGTAGGTCGCCCGGATGGATGACCGCTTCGCCGGAGATAATGATGTCGTCGTCGCTCGCCATGCATGCACTCATGGCGCGGCGGCCGCAAAAAGGAAAGGCCCGGCGTGAGCCGGGCCCCGGAGGAAAGATGCCTGAGACGACGATCTATTCGGCCGCCTCCTGCAGGCGCGGCGCCGCGCCCATGACGGTCGCGTCGACATGCGCCTCGAACTTCTCGAAATTGACGGCGAACATGTTGACCAGCTTCGCGGCCTGACGGTCGTAGCCGGGCTTGTCCGCCCAGGTCGAGCGCGGGTCGAGAATGGCGCCGTCGACGCCCGGAACCGCCACCGGCACCTCGAAGCCGAAATTGGCGTCGGTGCGGAACTCGGCCGATTTCAGCGAACCGTCGAGCGCGGCGCCCAGAAGCGCGCGCGTCACCTTGATCGGCATGCGGCGGCCGGTGCCGTAGGCGCCGCCGGTCCAGCCGGTGTTGACCAGCCAGCAATCGACGCCGTGGCTGGCGATCAGCTCGCGCAGCAGATTGCCGTATTCGGACGGGTGGCGCGGCATGAACGGCGCGCCGAAGCAGGTCGAGAACGTCGCCTCCGGCTCGGTGACGCCCTTTTCCGTGCCCGCGACCTTGGCGGTGTAGCCCGACAGGAAGTGATACATCGCCTGCGCCGGGGTCAATTTCGCGATCGGCGGCATCACGCCGAAAGCGTCGGCGGTCAGCATGATGATGTTCCTCGGATGGCCGGCGCGCCCGGTCTTCGAGGCATTGGGGATGAAGTCCAGCGGGTAGGCGCAGCGCGTGTTCTCGGTGAGGCTGCCGTCGTTGAAATCCGGCACGCGGCCGGCATCGAGCACGACGTTTTCCAGCACCGTGCCGAAGCGCTGCGTGGTGGCGAAGATCTCCGGCTCGGCCTCGGCCGACAGCCTGATCGTCTTGGCGTAGCAGCCACCCTCGAAATTGAAGATGCCGTGCGGACCCCAGCCGTGCTCGTCGTCGCCGATCAGCGTGCGCGACGGGTCAGCCGAGAGCGTGGTCTTGCCGGTGCCGGACAGGCCGAAGAAGACGGCCGCGTCGCCGGCCGGCCCCTCATTGGCCGAGCAGTGCATCGGCATCACCCCCTCGGCCGGAAGCAGATAGTTCAGCATGGTGAACACCGACTTCTTCATCTCGCCGGCATAGGAGGTGCCGCCGATCAGCACGATCTTGCGGATCAGGTCGACCGCGATCACCGTTTCGGTACGGGTGCCGTGGCGGGCCGGGTCGGCGCGGAAGGACGGCAGGTCGATGATCGTCATGTCGGGGACGAAGCGCTCGAGATCGGCGGCTTGTGGCCGGATCAGCAGGTTGCGGATGAAAAGCGAATGCCAGGCGAATTCGGTGATGACCCGGGTCGGCAGCTTGAGGTCGGCGTCGGCGCCGCCAACCAGGTCCTGGACATAGAGATCCTTGTCCGCCGCATGAGCGCGAAAGTCGGAAAGCAGCGCCTCGAACTGGGCGGGCGAGATCGCCTTGTTGTTGTCCCACCAGACATGCGGCTCTGTCGCCTCGTCGCGCACGACGAACTTGTCCTTTGGCGAACGCCCGGTGTGCTGGCCGGTCTCGGCGACCAGCGCGCCCTGCGCGGTCAACCTCGCCTCGCCGCGCCTGATCGCGTCCTCGTAAAGCTCGGCGGCGCCGAGATTGTAGCGCACCGTGCCCGTGGTCCTCAGGCCGATCGCCTCAATGGCGCAGTCGGGGTTGCGTTTGCCGGCTTCCGACATCAAATTTCCTCTCTGAATTTGGCCGCATGTGACGGGGATTTTCCTGCAGCCCGCGCCGGGGCCGCCAGGTTCAGAACCAGAAAAGCCGAATGATATCAAATCATTAATCGATTTAAAAAATTTGAAAGTTGTTTAAATCGTTTATATGTGCAAAAAACCACGGAGGTTGCCCAAAGGATTGGCAGGTTTGCTTCGTCCAATCCCGGTATGGGTGCGATGGTGCGTAGCGGCAGGCCGCCCGTGACTTCGGACATGGCCCGTGCCACATTTTGTACCCAATTTGTCCTGCAAAAGCCCCTTCTCGACGACAGAAGGGACAGCTCATGAGGGAGCCGCTTGAAATGGCAAC
>RXJA01000590.1 GCA_003963455.1 Hyphomicrobiales bacterium | reverse complement strand
ATCATGTCGCCGGCCATCGGCACGCCGGCCGAGGACATCATCATGGCCGAGGAAAACGGGCTGCCGGCGGTGCTGATAGCGCGCTCCGTCGCCGGCGCCGACGTGCCGGTGTTCCGCGGCGACGATGCCTATGGCACCGCGCTTGCCACCAATCATCTGATCTCGCTGGGCCACAAGCGCATCGCCATGGTCGGCGGCACCGATCAGACCTCGACCGGCCGCGACCGCTACCAGGGCTATCTCAACGCCATGGAGGCGGCCGGCCTGGAGGTGAAGCCGTCGTGGCGCATTCCAGGTCCTCGCACCAAGCAGGCGGGCTTCGAGGCCGCGGGCCAGTTCCTGGCGCTGAAGGACAAGCCCACCGCCGCGTGCTGCTGGAATGATC
The DNA here is from genome assembly GCA_003963455.1 of Hyphomicrobiales bacterium. GTDB lineage: Bacteria > Pseudomonadota > Alphaproteobacteria > Rhizobiales > Rhizobiaceae > Mesorhizobium. The sequence continues at coordinate 8,470 of RXJA01000590.1, read as the reverse complement.
TGGTGGCGATCGGGCTGATGAACGGCATCGCGCGCGCCGGCCTCGTGCCGGGCGTCGATATTTCCGTGACCGGCTATGACGATCTCGAGGAGGCGGCGATCGCGACACCGGCCCTGACCACGGTCTGGAACGGTCAGCGCGAGGTCGGCCGCCGCGCCGCGAGCGCCTTGCTCGACAAATTGAACGGGCAGGCGGTGCGGTCCTCGCAGGAACTGATCAAGCCGGAGCTGCATGTGCGGCAGTCGACCGGCAAACCGGTGGAGCGTGCATGACCGGGGCCGAGGGAAAATCGCCGGTCGCCATACTGGTGCCGGGCGATTTCAACGGCCATGCCGTCGCCCGCATCGGCAAGGCGTTCGAGCTTGTGCGGATCGAACGCGCCGATCCGGGGCTGGTCACGGAGGAGATGCGCGCCGCCGTGCGCGGCATCGCCTCCTACGCGGGTATCAACGCGGCGATGATCGACGCGCTGCCCAACCTTGAGATCATCGCCAGCTTTGGCGTCGGCTACGATTCTGTCGACGCCAATCACGCGGCCAAGCGCGGCGTCATGGTCACCAACACGCCCGACGTCCTGACCGAGGAGGTTGCCGACACCGCCATCGGCCTTTTGATCAACACCGTGCGCGAGCTCTACGCCGCCGAGAAATGGCTGCGCGACGGCGACTGGGTGAAAAACGGCAATTATCGCCTGAGCCGGCTTACCTTGCGCGGCCGCAGCATCGGCATCTTCGGCATGGGCCGCATCGGCCTTGCCGTCGCCCGTCGCATCGACGCCTTCGGCCTGCGGATCGCCTACCACAACCGCCGCAAGGTCGAAGGCTTGTCCTACGAATATCATGCCACTTTGAGAGGCCTCGCCGAAGCCGTCGACACGCTGATCTGCATTGCTCCCGGCGGCGCAGCCACGGAGAAAGCGATCAACGCGGAAATCTTGTCGGCACTGGGTTCGAACGGCGTCTTGGTCAATATCGGCCGCGGCTCGGTGGTGGACGAAACAGCACTGACCGCCGCTCTCGAGAGCGGCGCCATCGCTGCCGCCGGGCTCGACGTCTTTGCCGACGAGCCGAACGTGCCGCGAGCCCTGCTCGACGCTCCCAACACCTCGCTCTTGCCGCATGTCGGTTCGGCGTCGGAGCACACCCGCCGCGCCATGGCCGATCTCTGCATCGACAACCTCGTCGCCTGGTTCACCGAGCGCCGGCCGCTGACACCCGTCCCGGAGACGGTCAAAGTCAAGGCGCGCGCTTAGAGTGTCGGCAAATCATGCTGGTAAAGCCACCTCCTAATTCAACGATCACCGTTGCCGGCTCTGGCCGTGCTGAGGTGATCTCCATTCCGTACCGGAAGGCGCCGGTTGCGGCCTATATGGTGGGCATGTTCCTGCTCTGCTGGCTCCTGGGATGGGCCTTCGGCGAGATCACTTCCATCTATCAGATAGTGACGACGCCGATTCGCAGTCGCACCATTTTTCTGATCGTCTGGGTTTGCATGTGGACCGTCGGCGGCGGAATTGCCATCCTTGTTCTTCGACGCATCGTCCAGCGATCGGTGCCTGAGACCCTTAGTCTCGATGCTGACGGTCTTGTTCAAGACCTCGGTATCCCGCCGCTCCAGATGCCTTCCGCCGGCAATATTGCGGCATGGTCTTCGCTATTTCCAAGCCGCAAACAGCGCAAGATCGACCGGTCGCAGCTCAACTCGTTGCGGCTTCGCGATGGCGATACACGCAATCGTCTTACCGTCGATGTGGGCGCGGACAGGGTCGAGCTAGCGCGCGATGCGACCGATGTCGAGCGCGAGTGGCTTTTCAAAATGATTTCAGACCGTTATTCGCTGGTCACGCAGCAATGACGGGCAACCGCCACACTTATTAACGCCCACTTAACCCTTTGGAATCATTCTGCATACTTCGTTAAGCTTACGGAGTGGCTGGGTGAAGTTGTTGGCTGGTTTGATCGCGTCGGCAGCGCTGTTTGGGGGTGCGCAGTTCTTACATGGCGGTGATGGCCAGGTGGCCCAGGAGGTTGCGCCGTCCAGCACCTACCGCTTGACGGCCAATGGCGACGAAGCGGCCTGCGCCGTGCAGCGCGGAACCCAGGTCTCGGATGGCCTGACGCGGCTCGAAATTGCCCCGGACTGCCGCCAGCTGATGCCTGGCATCGAGCGCGTGAAGTTCTGGCGCGAACAGGCGGATGGCTCGGTCGCGTTCAGCGAGAACGGCGTCGATCCGATCGTCACCTTCAGCGTCGCCGATGGCGACGGTTACGAATCCTACGCGCCGGCCGCGCCGCTTCTGGCGTTGAACAACGACAGCGGTAACTGAACTCAAGCCATTCCAGGGAACAGCGGATTACTCCGCCGCGGCGCGGACGCCCCCCTTCGCCGCCGCGTGCAGCCGCACGGCATCGCCGAAAGCCTTGAAGATCTTGGCGGAATTGCTATCCGACTTCACCCAGTATTCGGGGTGCCATTGCACGCCGACCGCGAAGGCGCGGGCATCCTTGACCGACACCGCTTCGATGGTGCCGTCGGTGGCCAGAGCCTCGACCTGAAGTTTGGACCCCAGCCGGTCGATCGCCTGGCGATGCAGCGAGTTCACCTTGATTTCACCGGCGCCGAACACGCCGGCAAGGCAGCTGCCCGGTTTGATCGAGATCGTCTGGTGGATGTCGAAGCGCTCATCCTGGTTGTCGCTCACCGGTGCCCGGTGGTCGAGAGAGCCCTCCCGCTCATGGATTTCGGTGCCGAGCGTGCCGCCGAGCGCGACGTTCAATTCCTGGATGCCCCGGCAGATGGCAAGCAGCGGCACGCCGCGTTCGATCGCCTTGCGGATGAGCGGCAGCGTGGTGGCGTCGCGCGCCGGATCGTAAGGGCCGTTGGCCTCGCTCGGATCACCGCCATAGAGCGAAGGATGCACATTCGACTTCGAACCGGTGACCATGACGCCGTCGACCGAGGACAGCAATTCGTCGAGGTCGAGCCGATCGCCGAAGGACGGCACCAGCAGCGGGAACACGCCGGCGCCGGCAACCGCCGCTTCCAGATACTGCTGGGGCGCGGCGTGCCAGGTGTAATTGTCGAATTGGCGGACGTCGGTCGAGATTGCGACGAGCGGTTGCTGCATTTTGGGTTTGGTTTCCATCAGGCCAAGGAATTGTTCTGCCTATAAAATAAGCGATCCGTCGCGGCTTTTCCATGGCAAGTTTGGCCGTCTCGCATGGGCCAGGGAAGAGAGCGTTAGACTATAGTTGCAGATGGCGGCCGAATGGCGGCAAGCTTTGCCGCGGCGCTGGACTCGACTTCTTGCCCGTGTATGTTTCTCCCCAACCGATCCGGGGTGCCGAGGATGCCCTGACATCGGTCAGCTGATCCGCAAGGGAGGAAACTGCATGGATCGTCGTTCATTCATCCGCAAGGCCGGTGCGTCCGGCGTGGGCGCCGCGGCGGCCGCCGCGACGCTCGCCGCGCCGGCCGTTGCCCAGTCCAACCCGAAAGTGACCTGGCGGCTCGCGTCGTCCTTCCCGAAGTCGCTCGACACGATCTATGGCGGCGCCGAAGTCTTCTCCAAGATGCTGTCCGAAGCGACCGACGGCAACTTCCAGATCCAGGTCTTTGCCTCGGGCGAGCTGGTTCCCGGCCTGCAGGCGGCCGACGCCACCGCCGCCGGCACGGTCGAGGCCTGCCACACGGTGGCTTACTACTACTGGGGCAAGGATCCGACCTGGGCGCTGGGCGCGGCCGTGCCGTTCTCGCTCAACGCGCGCGGCATGAACGCCTGGCACTATCATGGCGGCGGCATCGACCTGTTCAATGAATTCCTTGGAGCGCAGGGGTTGTTCGGCCTGCCCGGCGGCAACACCGGCGTCCAGATGGGCGGCTGGTTCCGCAAGGAAATCAACAGCGTCGCCGATCTGTCGGGCCTCAAGATGCGCATCGGCGGCTTTGCCGGCAAGGTCGTCGAGAAGCTCGGCGTGGTGCCGCAGCAGATCGCCGGCGGCGACATCTATCCGGCGCTCGAAAAGGGCACCATCGATGCCGCCGAATGGGTCGGCCCCTATGACGACGAGAAGCTCGGCTTCTACAAGGTCGCGCCCTACTACTACTATCCCGGCTGGTGGGAAGGCGGCCCGACCGTCCATCTGCTTTTCAACAAGGCGAAATACGAGGAACTTTCGCCGACCTACAAATCGCTGCTGCGCACCGCGGCGCAGGCCGCGGATGCCAACATGCTGCAGAAATACGACTATGTGAATCCGCCCGCGGTCAAGCGGCTGGTGGCTGGCGGCGCCAAGCTCAGGCCGTTCAGCCAGGAGATCATGGCGGCCTGTTTCGACAAGGCCAACGAGGTCTATGCCGAGATGGAATCAAACAACGCGCCGTTCAAGAAGATCTGGGAATCGATCAAGGCCTTCCGCAAGGAGCATTATCTCTGGGCCCAGGTCGCCGAATACAATTACGACACCTTCATGATGGTGCAGCAGCGCAACGGCAAGCTGTAGGCATTTGGGCGATTGCCTCGACCTGCAAGGCCCCGGCTCATCAGGCCGGGGCCTTTGCGTTTCGAGTGCGTCGAATATGCGCCTCGGTGCCACCAGCACCTCGACCAGGCCCGGCGCCGGCGGGCTGGCGATCATCCGGGGCGCTTCCATCGATTGACGGCAATCGCTTCCAGCCGAACGGCTCTCATGGTCCACCTCAGTTGAAATTGGGTGGCTGCGAGAGGTCGGGCGCCGGCGCCGTGGGTTTGGCCGGCGCGTCGCCGAAGTTTGGCGGCTGCGACAGGTCGGGCGCCGCCGGCGCGCCGCCATTGGCCGGAGCCGCGCCATTGCCCGTTGGCGGCGTGCCGAGCGGCGACAGCCCCTGGGCCTGCGGCACCTGATAGTCGATGGTGCCGGGGTCGACGGTGGCGCCCTTATAGCGCATCACCATTTGCGGGAAGGCGATGGTGAGCGCGATCATGATCACCTGGATGCAGACGAACGGCACGGCCCCCCAATAGATCTGCCCCGTCGTGACCGGCGCGACCTGCTTGCCGGTGATCCGGTCGAGATAGGGCACGCGGGCCGCGACCGAGCGCAGGTAGAAGAGCGCGAAGCCGAAGGGCGGGTGCATGAAGCTGGTCTGCATGTTGACGCCGAGCAGCACACCGAACCAGATCAGGTCGATGCCGAGCTTGTCGGCGGCGGGCGCCAGCAGCGGCACGATGATGAAGGCAAGCTCGAAGAAATCGAGGAAGAAGGCGAGCAGGAAGACCAGGATGTTGACGCCGATCATGAAGCCGGTCTCGCCGCCGGGCAGCGAGGTCAAGAGATGCTCGACCCAGATATGGCCGTTGACGCCGTAGAAGGTCAGCGAAAACACGCGCGCGCCGATCAGGATGAACAGCACGAAGGCGGAGAGCCTGGTCGTCGAGGCCAGGGCCTGAGTGATGACGTCCATCGTCAGGCGACCTTTCATCGCCGCCATGATAAGCGCGCCGACGGCGCCCATGGCGCCGCCCTCGGTCGGGGTGGCGATGCCGAGGAAGATCGTGCCCAGCACCAGGAAGATCAGCGCCAGCGGCGGGATCAGCACGATCACCACTTGCTGCGCCAGCTTCGACATGGCGTTGAGCCTCAGCCGCTGGTCGGCGATGGCGGCGACATAGATGACGATGACGCCGACGGCGAAGCCGAGTATGTCGGCATTGTCGCCCTGGGTCGGCGCGAGATAGCGATAGGCGCCGTAGGAAATCGCGCCGGTGATCAGCAGCGCCACGATCAGCGACACGACGCCATGGCCAAGCGTGCGCGCTTCAAGCGGCAATGCCGGCATCGCGTTCGGCCTGACGATCGACACGATCAGGATGTAGAGCATGTAGAGGCCGGTCAGCACGAGGCCGGGGATCAGCGCGCCGGCATACATGTCGCCCACCGAGCGGCCGAGCTGGTCGGCAAGCACGATCAGCACCAGCGAGGGCGGGATGATCTGGGCGAGCGTGCCGGAGGCGGCAATGACGCCCGCGGCAACCCTGCGGTCGTAGCCGTAGCGCAGCATGATCGGCAGCGAGATCAGTCCCATGGCGATCACGGAAGCCGCCACGACGCCGGTCGTGGCGGCAAGCAGCGCGCCGACGAAGATGACCGCATAGGCGAGGCCGCCACGGATCGGCCCGAACAACTGGCCGATCGTGTCGAGCAGGTCCTCGGCCATGCCGGACCGTTCGAGCACGATGCCCATGAAGGTGAAGAAGGGTATCGCCAGCAGCGTGTCGTTGGACATCACCCTGGTGCCGTAGAAATTGTCGGGCAGCGCATGCAGCAGCGGCCAGGCAAGGTTGATCGACCCGCCGGAATAGGGCGAGACCAGCACGCCGATGAAGAAGAACAGCAAGCCGTTCGCGGCGAGCGAAAAGGCGACGGGGTAACCGATCAAAAGGAAAATGATCAGCGAGGCGAACATGATCGGCGCCATGTTCTGCGCGATGAATTCGATCATGGGCGGGCCTCGCCCGCGATCGCCTTGGCTTCCTCGGCCAGCGCCTCCGCCTCGAGCCTGGCCTGGTCATGCGCCGATATGAAGGGGTTGGGATCGTCCATGTCGCCGCGCATGATGGCGATCTTCTTGATGATCTCGGAAACGCCTTGCAGCGCGAGCAGGAAGAAGCCGACGAGCAGGATCGCCTTTGCCGGCCAGACAATCAGGCCGCCGGCATTGGTCGACATCTCGCCGCTGCGGATCGACAGCGACACGTAGGGTACGAAATAGATCACCATCAGCACCACGAAGGGCATCAGGAAGAACAGGTGGCCGAGCAGGTCGATCCAGTGCTGCACGCGGCGTGACCACATGCCGTAGACGATGTCGATGCGGATATGGTCGTTCTGCTTCAGCGTGTAGGCGGCGGCCAGCATGAAGGCGGCGCCGAACAGGTACCACTGCAACTCGAGCCAGGCATTTGAGGAGGTGTCGAACACCTTGCGGATGATGGCGTTGCCCGCGCTCACCAGGATCGCGAGCAGGATCAGCCACGAAACCCAGCGGCCGATGAATTCATTGATGCGGTCGATCGTCCTGGATAGAGCGAGCAGCCCTGCCATGCACAGTCCTCCCTGGTCGTGCCGCGCGCCCGATTCCCCCGTCCGGTGTCGCGCCGCTTGGCCCAACGGTATGCAGTGCGTGGTCCTGCAGGTCAACACGACAAAGTCGGGGCAAACAGATCGCCAGGCCAGGCAATGGCGGAATGCCGCCGCCTGACGAAACGTCATGCAACCAAAGTCTGGGGCTCAGGCGATCTTGGCCTGGTCGCGCCCGGCGCCGATCAGCACCAGCATGGCGACGAGGAAGAGGTAGATCCAGGCATCGCGCCATTCGAGCGGGAAGTAGCCGGCCCAGAGCGATTCCGCCATGCCGAAGGCCGCGGCGCCCAGCGCCGCCTTGAGCGGCGACAGATAGCCGCCGACCGCCGTCACGAACAGGATCTTGAGGCCGTAGACCAGCCCGGTGCCGAAGCTGACATTGCCGTAATAGATACCGGCAAGCACGCCCGCCAAAGCCGCGCAGAAGCCGCCGAACAGCACGGCGCGGCGGAACACCGCGCGCACGTCGACGCCGCACATCGCCGCCGCTTTCGGATCGTCGGAAACGGCGCGCCAGGCGCGGCCGAAATGCGAATGCGAAAACAGCCAGGCCGCCAGCGCCACCATCGCGACGACACAAGCGCAATCGAGCAACTGGATGACGGTGAGCGTGACCTTGAAGCCGTCACCCTCTGCGAAAATGACGGGACTGGCGAGCATCGGAGGCAGCCACAGGTCATGCGTGTCGGCGGCGATGCGGCTGGCTTCCGACAGGAAGATCAAGATGCCGAGCGTCGTCACCACGATGGCATTGGGCGAGCGGTCGGCCAGCCTCTCGAACACGCTGCGCGACAGGACATGGCTGATCAGCGCCGCGTAGAGCAGGGCCGCGGCCACGCCGAGCGCCACCGCGGTGGCGAGCGTCAGCCACAACGCCTGGTAGCCGAAGGCGGCAGTCAGGATCATCGTCTGGCCGCAAAAGGCGAACAGCGCGCCATAGGCCAGGTTGGTGCGGTGCAGGATGCCGTTGGTCAGCACATAGCCGAAAGCAAGCAGCGCGTAGAGCGCGCCCGAATGCAGCCCGTTCAGCACCTGCTGGAAGAAATAGAGCATGCGGCGTCCCCTACAGCGCCGCGCCCGTCCGGCGCGCAAAGGACGCTGTAGCACTTTGATTTTGCGCATGACCCTTTCCAAAATCGTTTCGATTCTTGGGGTCATGCGCGGGCCGGATTATCCGACCCGCTCGAAAACTTGCACTCGGAATCTAACTTGTCAAATGCGTTTTATCGGTTAGATTTCTGCCATGACGGTTTCCTGGACCCCGCACCGCTTCACCGGCGGCATCCTTGCGCTCGATACGGCGAACACCGTGGTGCTGCGCAACGATCCGCAAAAGTCCTTCGACCGTT
>RXJA01000146.1 GCA_003963455.1 Hyphomicrobiales bacterium | reverse complement strand
GCCCGCGCGGCCGACATGAACTTGCGCGGATTGGGTATGGTTTCGAGATACATCACGATGGCGCGCGTGTGAAAATCGCCCGCCAGCATGTCGAGGCAGTCGCCGACATCGACGTCCGCCATGTCGCCGAGGGAGATGATCCGGGAAAAGCCGACATTGTTCTGGGCGGCCCAGTCGATCAGCGACGTGGCGATCGCGCCGGATTGCGAGATAAGCGCAATGTTCCCGGGCCTCGCCGCCATATGGGCGAAACTGGCGTTGAGCTTCGCCGGAGGGACCATCAGCCCGACCGTGTTCGGTCCAATGATGCGCATGAGCGAGGGCTTGGCCGCATCGAGCATCGCCTGGCGCAGACCGTTCCGGTGATTGAGCCCCGCCGTGATGACGACGGTGGCTCTCGTGCCCTTTTCGCCCAGTTCCCGTACGATGCCGGGAACGGTGTCGGGAGGGGTCACGATCACGCCCAGGTCGGGAACACCCGGCAGATCGGCAACCCTGCCGTAGCAGCGGTGGCCGGCCACCTCGGAATGTTTGGGATTGACCGGCCAGATCTCTCCCTCGAAGCCGCCGCCGACGATGTTGTCGAAGACAACGCGACCGACCGAGCCTACGCGCTCGGTCGCGCCGACGACAACGATGGATTTCGGCGAGACCGCGTATTCGAGATTTCGGATTGTCATTCTGGAAAACTCCTTGCCGCCACATTCACCGAAGGCGGCGGGCGTTCATTGCGTTGGATCAAAGCGTCATCCGGGCCTTGTGACTAGCTAAAGCGACACTGTCCTGCTGGCGAAGATCGCCGTCGAAGGAGAATCCTATGAGCTATTATTTCAGCAAGAACCTCGACATGCCGTTTGCCGCGGCGATCGAACATGTCACCAAGAAGCTTGCCGACAAAGGCTTCGGCGTCCTGACCAGGATCGACGTCCAGCACACGATGAAGGTCAAGCTGGGTGTCGACTTCAAGCCGTATATGATCCTGGGCGCCTGCAATCCGCACTTCGCGTGGCGCGCGCTGCAGGCCGAGGACAAGATCGGCACCATGCTGCCCTGCAATGTGATTGTGACCGAGACCGGCCCCGGACAGATCGAGGTCGCGGCTGTCGATCCGGTGGCGTCGATGGGAGCCATCGACAACCCGCAGCTTGCCGCAACGGCGAAGGACGTCCAGCTGCTGCTGCGGGAAATGATCGGCGAACTTTGACGGCCGCCATGAACGAAACCTTGCTGCGGCGCGCGTTGCTGAGCGTGGCCGTTCTCGGCCTGGCGCTCGGGCTGGGCGTGTGGCGCAATGGCATCGGCATCGTCTCGCCCGATACAATCTGGACGGTGGCGACCCTGCCTGTCGTGGCGGCGCTTGCCATCTCCATCCTGCGGGATTTCTGGATCGGCCGGATCGGCGTCGATGCGATCGCGCTGGTTTCGATGTCGGCGGCGCTGTTGCTTGGGCAGCCCTTGGCTGCGGTGGTCGTTGCCATCATGTATGCCGGCGGCACGGTGCTTGAAGATCTGGCGCGAGGCCGGGCCGAGCGGAATCTGAGGGCTCTGACCGACCGGGCGCCGCATGTGGCGCACCGGAAATCCGCGCAAGGCACCGAGACCGTTTCGATCGATCAGGTGGCGGTCGGCGACGAGCTTCTGGTGCGCGCCGGCGAATTGCTGCCCGTGGACGGCATGCTGATCGACGCTTCGGCCGTGCTCGATGAGTCGACCGTCACCGGAGAGCCCCTGCCGGAGCGGCGCAGCGCCGGCGACGCATTGCGCAGTGGCACTGTCAACGTCGGCGAGGCCTTTGTCATGCGGGCCTCCGCCATCGCCGACAAGAGCACCTACGCCGCGATCGTGCGCATGGTCGCGGCCGCGCAAACCGCCAAGGCGCCGTTCATACGCATCGCCGACCGTTTTGCCCTGCTCTTGCTTCCGGCCACGCTGCTGGTCGCCGGTATCGCATGGTACCTTTCCAATGATCCGATCCGCGCCCTCGCCGTTCTGGTGGTCGCAACGCCCTGTCCGCTGATCCTCGCGGCGCCCGTTGCATTCATCGGCGGCGTGTCGCGCGCCGCCCGCGCCGGCATCCTCATGAAGGGCAGCGCGGCGCTCGAGGCGCTCGCCCAGACGCGCACCGCAATCTTCGACAAGACCGGAACCTTGACGCTCGGCGGCGCCGAACTGATCGAGATCGACGTCGCTCCAGACCAGGAAGCCGATGAATTGCTGCGGCTGCTGGCCTCGCTCGAACAGGCTTCGCATCATGTCCTCGCGGATTCGATTGTCCGCATCGCCCGCCGTCGAAATCTGATGCTTTCCCAACCCCGTGACGTCCGCGAACATCGCGGGGAAGGTCTCATGGGTCAGGTGGACCGAATGTCGGTCGCGGCCGGATCGAGGCCGCTGGTTCTTGGGAAGGAGCCACTGCCCCAGTGGGCGGAAAATGGAGAGGACCGGTACCACGACGCGCAAGTGCTCAGGGTGTTCCTTGCCGTCGATGGCGGGCTTGCCGGCGTCTTCACGTTTGGAGACGCCATACGCGAGGACGCTGCCGACACCGTCGGGGCTTTGCGTTCGGCAGGCGTCACCCGGATAATCATGCTGACCGGCGACGACGGCGCAGCGGCCGAAAAGGTTTCCGCTTCGCTCGATCTCGATGCCGTCCTTGCCGACGCCACGCCGGCCGACAAGGTCGAAACAGTCGAGGCCGAGAAGGCGACGGCGCCGACGATGATGGTCGGCGACGGCATTAACGATGCCCCCGCCCTTGCCGCGGCGACCGTGGGCATCGCCCTGGGAGCCCGCGGCGGGACAGCCTCGTCGGAGGCGGCGGACGTGGTCGTGCTCACTGACAGGCTGCAACCCGTCGCGGAGGCGCTGCGGATCGCCAGGCGAACGCGCAAGATCGCCCTGCAGAGCATCGTCGTCGGGCTGGCGCTCTCAGGCGCGGCAATGATCGCAGCCGCCATGGGGCACATAACACCTGTGGCGGGCGCGGTGCTTCAAGAGGGCATAGACGTCGCCGTCATCCTCAATGCGCTGCGTGCTCTTGGCGACGGGCCTTTCCAACGCAGCACAACCGGGAGAACTGAAAGGTCATGAGGCGGGAGAATCTGGTGGTTTGCACCAAATGCGGCGTGGTCAATCGCCTGCCGCCGAATCGAAACGGCGCCGACGCGCAATGCGGAAAGTGCGGCGCCCGGCTGTTTTCAGGGGTTCCGCAAGACGTCGACGCGATGAACTTCGACCGTCAGATCGGCCGCGGCAGCCTGCCCGTCCTCGTCGACGTCTGGGCTCCCTGGTGCGGTCCCTGCAAGATGATGGCGCCGGCCTATGAAGCCGCCGCCAAGGCGCTCGAGCCTCACATTCGGCTGGTCAAGCTGAATTCCGACAAGGAGCAGGCCGTCGCGGCGAGGTTGGGCATTCGCGGCATTCCAACCATGATCCTGTTTCACCACCAGCGGGAAATCGCGCGCGTCTCGGGGGCGATGAGCGCCAGCCAGATCATCGGCTGGGTTCGCGGCCAGGCGCCGACAGGCGCCAGCTGAGCCTCCCGCCGAACCAGTATCCGTTTGACCTTGATCAAGGTCCGGTCCGATCGCCGCGGTAGGAAGGGCATCAAAGGAGTTTGCCATGACCAGCTTGCACGACCTTACCCCCAAATTCAGGAACATCCGCCTGCTTCTGGCGCGCGAGAAAGGCCATCCGGAGGGCGACCACGAGGAAGGCTACGACGTGCTGGCGCCGCTCACCGACGAAGGACAACTGGACGCGGAGGAGTGGAAATCGCACAAGGGCGTCTGTCGTGTCCGCCGCTTCCGCACCGGCGAGGACGATCTGGTCGGGCGCTTGCGGCGCAAGCCGGGCGGCCAATGGTATTTCGACTACGCCGAGGGCGACCGTGACGACGAGGTCGGCTTTCATCTCGGCGAGGAGCGCTTCGTCACCGGCGAATATGTCTCGATCAAGCGCAACGGGGCCATGCACACTTACCAGGTGGCCCGCGTCGAGCAACCGTAGCTGGCCTCCCGCAGGTGGCCGGAGGGAGCCATGCCGCGCCGCGTCCTCGTTCTCATCGGCTATCCCCGCCGGTCTTCCGACCGGCTCCTTTCAGGTCGATTCGGCCTGAAATCGTTCGGCTCCAGAGGCGTCAAGGCTTAAGGACGGCGGCGCCGCTCAGCCTGCCCATGCGCAGATCATCCAGCGCCTGGTTTGCCTGCTCCAGCGGATAGACTTTCGTGTGCGTGCGCACCTGGGCGCGCCTCGCTATCGGAAAGAACTCCTCCGCGTCACGACGGGTGAGGTTCGCGACCGACACCAATTCCCTTTCTTCCCAGAGAAGCTTGTAGGGCATCGATGGAATGTCGCTCATATGGATGCCGCCGCAGACCACCCGGCCGCCCTTGCGGACAGCCCGCAACGCCGCCGGCACCAGCTCGCCGACCGGCGCGAAAATGATCGCGGCGTCAAGCTCGACCGGGGGCAATTCGTCGGATGCCCCTGCCCAGGCGACGCCCAATGAGCGCGCGAATTCCTGCGCCTGAATGTCGCCTCGCCGCGTGAAGGCATGGATTTCACGGCTCTGCCAGATCGCGACCTGGGTGATGATGTGCGCGGCGGCGCCGAAGCCATAGATGCCCAGTCTGCGGCCGTCGCCGGCCTTCTTGAGGCAGCGCCAGCCGATCAGACCCGCGCACAGGAGCGGCGCCAGCGACACCGGATCCGCGTCGGCATCGAGCTCGAAGGCGAAATGCTCATCGGCAACGACATGACTGGCGAAGCCTCCGTCGCGCGTATAGCCGGTGAAAAGCGGCTCGTCGCACAGATTTTCGGCGCCGGCGTTGCAATAGGGACAATGTCCGCAAGTGTGCCCCAGCCATGGGACGCCTACCCTCTGCCCGAGCCTGGACCGCGACACGCCTTCGCCGACAAGATCGACAATGCCGACGATTTCGTGACCCGGCACGAGCGGCAGCTTCGGCCATGGCAAGTCACCGTCGACGACGTGCAGATCGGTGCGGCATACCGCGCATGCTTCCACCTTGAGCCTGATCTCGCCCGCTCCCGGCAAGGGATCGGGGCGGTCGACGAGGTTCAAAAGCCTGCCGGGCTTTTCCAGCACCATTGCCTTCATCACGCTTCCCCGGTTTCTCGGAAGAGAACAGACCCGCTTCCATTCCGCAACGAGAACGGAAACGCGCCGGACTGGCCCTCGTTCCTATCGCGGGCGCCTGATCCTGGCCGGGTACGGCCGTGCGTGACGGCCGGGACCATGACGCGCCGGAACGTGCTTCCGGGCATGGAGCATCTCGAGATAAAGGCCCATAGCAGCCAGATAGGCGAAGCCCAATATCCCAGCCCAGATTTCAATCATGTCAGAGGTCATGGCCAGATTCCCTGATTGGTTCCGGCCAGATAATTGCCGGGCCGGTTCATGCCGGCCTTGATCGTTGTCAATCGCTGGCTCAGGAGGCGCATGGACCAAGAGGCGCATTGACGGGGAGGCTCCCTCGCCGCGCCCGGCGCGATCAGATGATTTCGGTCGCTCTAGGTAGTTTCCCCTAGGGAGATAACCGAATTTCGGCATGGCCGGTTTTGCGCGATTGCTGTTGTCACGAATTCACCGGGAACACAGCCATGTACGCTCAAGCCTCCGCCAAGATCGAACTGTCGTCGTATCTCCCCCACCAGAGCCCCGCGCCCGTCTTTGAAGGGCCGGCAACGCCGGTCAGCTTCTTCTCGGCAGGCGCCGAAATCTACGCCCAGGGCGAGAAGGCTGGCGCCCTTTATCAGGTCGAATTCGGCGCGGTCCGCATCTACCGCCTGCTCGCCGATGGCCGCAGGCAGATAAGCGCGTTCCATCTGGCTGGCGAAACCTTTGGTTTCGAGGCCGATGCCACTCACCACTTCTTCGCCGAGGCGATCAACGCGACCGGCGTCCGCGTCTTTCGCGCTCCATCGGGCACGGACATGTCCCGCCAGCTCCTGCCTCTCGCGCTCAAGGGCCTGACCCGGGCGCAGGAGCATCTCCTGGTGCTTGGCCGCCAGAACGCCATCGAGCGCGTCGCGGCGTTCCTCGTCGAAATGTCGGAGCGCCAGGGCGGGTTGCGGCAGGTGGAATTGCCGATGTCGCGGAACGACATCGGCGACTATCTCGGCCTCACCATCGAAACCGTGTCACGGGTCGTCACCCGCTTGAAGGAGAAAGGCGTGATCCGCCTGCTCAGCCTGCGCAGCATCGAAATCCTCAAGCGCGACACGCTGCTGGCAATGGGAGAGTGAGAGGCACGATCCTCCGCTCGTCAATCCTGGAAGGGACGATAATGACAAAGAGCACGCTTACCACCCACACCGGATTTCGCTTCGAAGTGCGTCGCGCACGCCCCGAGGATGAGCCGACGGTCGCCGAATTCTTCACCCATGTGACGCCGGAGGACTTGCGCTTCCGCTTCCTTGGGGCCGTGAAGGAAGTTTCCCATGAGCGCCTGGTGGCGATGACCCGCTCCGACGATCCGCACGTCCATAATTTTCTGGCCTTCTCGACCGACGGAATGCTGATCGCGGTGGCGACCCTCGCCGCTGATCCATCCGACCAGCGCGGCGAGGTCGCCATCTGCATCCGCGAGGATCGCAAGCATCTCGGCGTCAGCTGGGAATTGCTCGGCTATGTCGCGCGTTACGCCGACGATCATGGCATCGCGACGATCGAGTCGATCGAGAACCGCGAAAACCGCGCGGCGATCGAACTCGAGCGCGAGATGGGCTTCGTCGTCACCATGGACCCTGACGACCCGACGCTCGTCCTGGTCCGGCGGAAGCTCGGCGCCAAGATACCGGGCTGATGCATGTCGCCCGGAAGCGCGCGGCGAATTCGGACATGCATCGACGCAACGACTGAAAGACTGAAAGCGCGTCGCCCGAATCCGTTTCGGCGCGGCGCGCTTCGAGTCATTGCCATCTGTCTCCCTGATTCAGGGCCGGTGATTTCAGGGGCCGATGATTTCAGGTCGATTAGGTTGCCTCGAAGCCGAGCGCCTCGGTCGCCACCGCGCGTTCCTCATCGGCTGGAACGACAAGCACGTCGACAAGGGAATCCGGAGCGCTGACCAATTCCTCGCCGCTCGTGTTCAACCCCTTGTCGAGCGCGACGCCCAGCCATCCCGCGGCCTCGCAGATTCTTTGCCGGATCACAGGCGCGTGCTCGCCGATGCCCGCGGTGAACACGAGCGTATCGAGCCCGCCTATCGCCGCGGCAAGCGATCCGATCTCCCGCCCGACACGGTAGACGAAAAGATCGACCGCGCGCATCGCCGCCAGATCCTTCGACGCAAGCAGCGTCTGCATGCTGCCCGAGATGCCTGATACCCCCAGCAGGCCGGACCGCTCGTAGAGCAGGCTGGCAAGTTCATCCGCCGACAGCTTCCGGTCCTGCAGAAGGTGCAGGATGATGCCGGGATCGATCGCGCCGCAGCGCGTGCTCATGACAAGGCCGTCAAGCGTCGAGAAGCCCATGGTGGTGGCGTGGCTGACGCCCGCCTTCATCGCGCACAGGCTCGCTCCGCTGCCGAGATGGGCAACGATCGTGCGGCCACCGGCGGCGGCTCCGTAACGGTTGTGGAGCTCGCTGGCGATATGGCTGTAGGAGAGCCCGTGGAACCCGTAGGACACGATGCCTTGCTCCGACATCTCGCGCGGCAGGCCATACAGGCTTGCGATGTCGGGCCGTGTCGCGTGAAAGGCCGTATCGAAGCAGCCCACCTGCGTGGCGCCGGGCAGAAGGCGGGTGGCCAGACCGACGAGCTCCAGGTTGATCGCCTGATGAATCGGTGCGAGCGGCTCTAGCCTGCGCAAGGCCTCGAGCGTGCGCTCGTCGAGCAACGTTGCGCGGGTAAACTCCCGACCGCCATGAACGATGCGATGCCCGACCCGGCGCACCCGGGGCAAGACGCCGCGGTCCGCCAGGTAGGAGGCAACGGCCTCGAATGCCTTGCCCATGGAGATCGGTTGTTCGCCAAGGCTCCTGTCGAACGGCGGCGTGGTTGCCGTGGGCGCGACGTGGAGCCGGGGCCGCTCGCCGATCGACGAGACGTTGCCGCGCACCAGCAGATGAAGCTCGTCGCGCCCATGGAAGGCCGCGAACTTCAGGCTTGACGAGCCGCCATTGAGGACGAGGATTGCATCGGTCATGGCCGACCGGCCCCAGCCGCTCCGACGGACACGATCCTCCCCGCCCGGCGCTTCGCCATCGGCTATCGCTCCCACTTCCAACCGAGTATCTCGGGCATGTCCTGGCCGTGCTCGCGGATATAGGCTGCGTGCTCGATCAGCTTGCCTTCCATGGCCTGTTTCAGCTGGACATGCGCGCCGGCCGGCTCGGGAATGCGGTCGAGCACGCCGAGCACGAGATGATAGCGGTCGAGCCCATTGAGCACGGTCATGTCGAACGGCGTCGTCGTCGTCCCTTCCTCATTGTAGCCGCGCACATGGATGTTGTCGTGATTGGTCCGCCGGTAGGTCAGGCGGTGGATGGTCCACGGATAGCCGTGATAGGCGAAGATGACGGGCTTGTCCCTGGTGAACAACGCGTCGAACTCGCGATCCGACAGCCCGTGCGGATGATGTTCCTTCGGCTGCAGCGTCATCAGATCGACGATGTTGACCACGCGGACCTTGAGACCGGGAATATGGCGCCTCAGGATTTGAACGGCGGCCAGCGTCTCCAGCGTCGGCACATCGCCGGCGCAGGCCATCACCACATCCGGCTCGGCGCCGCCGTCGGTCGATGCCCATTCCCATATGCCGATGCCGGCGCCGCAGTGGACTTTCGCCTCGTCGATGGACAGCCACTGCCAGGAATTGGCCTTGCCGGCGACGATGACGTTGATGCGGTTCCATG
>RXJA01000157.1 GCA_003963455.1 Hyphomicrobiales bacterium | reverse complement strand
TGGCGCGGGCAGAATGGTTTGGCAGGTTTAGAAACTGAAGGTTAGACAAATGTCCCGCACCTGCGAACTCACTGCCAAGGCAGTCCAGACCGGCAACAATGTGAGCCACGCCAACAACAAGACCAAGCGTCGCTTCCTGCCGAACCTGGTCAATGTGACGCTGATTTCCGAAGCGCTGAACCAGAACGTTCGCCTGCGCATCTCGGCCAACGCGCTGCGTTCGGTCGAGCACCGCGGCGGCCTCGACGCCTTCCTGGCCAAGGCCGATGTCAAGGAATTGTCGCAGCGCGCCCGCCTGCTCAAGAAGCAGATCGCCAAGAAGCTCGCCGAGCAGTCGGCCGCCTGAGCAGCTTAAGGCGGAGGACGCCGCCTCGAGTACCGGCCAGACCGGTGCCCGGAATAGTAGCGAGCGTCGTCATGACGCTCGGCTGGTTCCATTACCCAGGATAAAAAAATGAACTTCCTGACGCGATACCTGCCCTTCGTGGCCGCCATGGCGCTTGTCGTCGTGGCGTCGAATATCCTTGTGCAGTTCCCGATGCAGGGCCAGATCGGCGGCCTGTCGCTGGCCGACCTGCTCACCTGGGGCGCCTTCACCTATCCTTTCTCCTTCCTGGTCACCGACCTTGCCAACCGCCGCTACGGCCCGGCCGTGGCGCGCAAGGTGGTGTTCGTCGGCTTCATGACGGCCGTGACCTGCTCGATCCTGGTCCCGCCCTTCCTGTTCCGCCATGGCCTGATCGAGTTCGAGACCGCCGCCGACCGGCTGGTGCGCATCGCCGCCGCCTCGGGCGCGGCATTCCTCACCGCCCAGTTGCTCGACGTCACCGTCTTCAACCGGCTGCGCCGGCAAAGCTGGTGGCGCGCGCCGATCGTCGGCACGCTGGTCGGCTCGGTGTTCGACACCGTCGTCTTCTTCGGCATCGCCTTTTCCGCCGCCTTCGCCTTTGCCGGTCCCAATGACGGTTTCGCGCTGGAGACCGCGCCGCTGATGGGCGTGCTGCCGGTCGAGACGATGCGCTGGGTCTCCTGGGCGCTTGGCGATCTTTCGGTGAAGCTGATCATCGCCGCGGTAGCGCTGATCCCCTACCGGCTGCTCGCGGCGCGCTGGAGCCAGCCGGCCATCGCGGCTGGAGCATGAGCCCAAAAAGTGGGATCCGGTTTTTGGAAAAGATCATGCTCGAACCAAAAGAGAGACCATGATCCCGCAAAGCGGATCCCGGTTTGCGGATAGGATCGCGGTCAAGCAAGGAGCTTGCCCATGATCCCCTGGGTTCAGCTTGACTCGACCCGCACGCCCGATGGCGGCCAGGAACTGCGCCTGAAGCAGCGCGGCACTGAATTCTCGATCATGCTGGGCACCAATGAGCTGATGAACAGCCGGCTCAGCGGCTCCGAGGAGGCGCTCGCCAGGCTTTCCTGCGAGCGGATCGCCGGCCGCAGGCAGCCCAGTATCCTCATCGGCGGGCTGGGCATGGGCTTCACCTTGCGCGCCGCCCTCGCCGCGCTCGATGCGGACGCCGCCGTCACCGTTGCCGAACTTGTCCCCGCGGTCGTTGGTTGGGCGCGCGGCCCGATGGCGGAAATCTTCGATGGCTGCCTCGACGATCCGCGCGTCAGCATTCGCGAGGCTGATGTCGGTCAGCTGATAACGGCGGAAAAAGCCGCCTGGGACGCCATCCTGCTCGACGTCGACAACGGCCCCGAGGGCATCGTCTACAAGGGCAATGATGCGCTCTATGGCGCGGCAGGCCTGGCCGCCGCGCGCGCCGCCCTGAAGCCCGGCGGCGTGCTGGCGGTCTGGTCGCAGGGACCGGACGGCGGTTTCACCCGGCGGCTGAAGCAGGCCGGCTTCGCGGTCGAGGAGATCAGCGCGCGCGCCCACGGCAAGCGCGGCGCCCGCCACGTTATCTGGATCGCAGCCAAAGGGCCTTGACGCCCCGGGATTGCCGCGCCGGCTTTACGCTTTGTTACGGCTGATGGTGGAGGATCGCGGAGGTTCCCCAGGGCATTGCGACCAAAATGACCGTGCAAGGCACCGGTTGGAAAAATGATCTCCTGCTTGCGGCATGCGCCACTGTGGTGGTGCTGACGATCAACGCTGTCTCCGCTTTTCCGACGCTTCGCGACTATGGCGCGGACAATGACAGCATGCTGCGGCTGGTCGAGGTCCGCGACCTGCTCGGCGGCCAGGGCTGGTTCGACCTCCATCAATACAGGATGGGCGCCGCGGGCGGCTTCCTCATGCACTGGTCGCGGCTGGTGGACGCGCCGCTCGCGCTGATCATCATGGCCTTCGATGCGCTGGGCGCCGGCACCGCCGCCGCCGAACGGGCCGCGCGGATCATCTGGCCGACCCTGCTCTATGGGCTAACCATATTCGTGCTGATGCGCGCCTCGCGGCGCTTCGCCGGCGCGGATGTCGCCATGCCGTCGGTCATCCTGGCGACGGCGGCGCTTTTCTTCCTGGTGATCTACAGCCCGGGCGTGATCGATCACCACAACGTCCAGCTGCTGCTGACGGCGGCGAGCCTGTGGCTGCTGATGGAAGCGCCCGCCTGGCGGCCGGCCTCCCTCCTGTCAGGCATTTGCGCGGGCCTGACGCTGGCTGTCGGCATGGAGACCGCACCCTATGTGGCGGTGCTCGGCATCTGCGCCGCGGTCCTTTTCATCCGCGATGAACAGGAGCGCGCCACGGCGCGCGGCTTCGGCCTGGGATTTGCCGGCGTCGCCTTCCTCGTCTTCGTGGCGACCATTCGACCGGCCGACTGGGGCGTCGCCCAATGCGACGCCTTCTCGTCCTTCCAGTTCGCCGTTGCCGGGCTGTCCGGCTTCGGCCTTGCGATCGCCGGTACGTTTGCCGCATCGACCCGCCAGGCGCGGCTCCTCTCAACGCTGGCGCTGGCGGCGGCGGTCGCTGGGGCGGTGATCGTCTTCTTTCCGCAATGCCTGGCATCGCCCTATGCGGGCATGGACGAACGCATCCGCACCTATTGGCTGGCCGACGTGGTCGAAGCGCAGCCCTTCTGGAGCGTCGCCATGCACCAGCCGAAACTGATGGCGGCACGCTACGTGACGCCCTTCATCGCGATTGTGCTGATCGGCTTTCAACTGCGAAGCCGCCGCCTGCGCCGCGAGGAGACACTCGCCGCCATCCTGCTCGTCGTCGCCTTCGGCGTCAGCCTCTGGCAGGTGCGCGGCTCGACCTTCTCAGTCGCCTTCGCCGTGCTGCCGCTCTCGGCCTGGATCGCGAAGATCCGCCTTCGGGCGAGCGCCGCGCCCTCGTGGCGCATCTCCGCCGGCATCGTCATGGCGTGGCTGGTCTCGCTCAACGCGACCTGGGCCGGGGTCGCGGTGGCGGCGCAGTCCATGGTTCAGAAGGCGCCGCAGCGGATCAATTCCGATCCCGACCATGCCGTGACCTGCGGCAAGCCGGACGACTTTCGCGATCTTGCCGCCTTACCGGCGACGACGGTGCTTGCCTCGTCCAATCTCGGCTCGGGAATATTGGTGTTCACCGGTCACCGTGCGCTGGCTGGCCCATACCACCGCAATGTCGGCGGCAACCTCGCCATGCTCGACGCGTTCATGGGAACACCGGACGCCACCCGCGCCGTCATCCAGCGCGAGCATGTGGGACTGATCGCGATCTGCCGCGGCAACACGGAAGAAATATCGCTGGCCCAGGACGCGCCCGAGGGCCTTGCCGCGAAACTGCTGCGGGGCGACGTGCCGGAGTGGCTCGAACTGGACCGCTCGACCGCGGGAAAGCCGATCGAGATCTATAAGGTTCGCTGAATTTCGGCCCAGGGCCATATCAGCATTGTCGGCGGGGCCCTTCGCAACGCACTTCGCTTTTCCGATAGATATTCACTTTGTGAGGCGGCGAACCGCGATTAAGATCAGTCCGGTGGATCATTGCAATCCAGCCTGTGCTTTGGTCAGCATCTCGACTTTACGGCGATATATGCAACCAGGGAATCCGGGTTCGGGTTTTAGCTGGGGGAAGGAATATCCATGGCAGCCATAGATCGCGCGGCGGCGCCCGCATCGGCCTCGCAGACACTGCGGCATGTCATTTCCCACATGGTGGACGCCGTGAACCGCGCCAGGTTTGTGGAAACGCCCTTCTGGCACCTGGAAATGACGGATGTCTTCCCGGCGGACCTCTATCTGCGCATGCGCGCCGCCAGGCCCGAGGAGAGCGAATATCGCGCGCTCAAGGGCCGCAACAATGTGAACATCAAGGCCGACGGCACCGCGACGCGGATCAAGATCGACCTCTACCCCGAATACATCCGCCATCTGCCGGATGAGAAACGGGCCGTCTGGACTCTGGTCGGCAAGGCGTTGCACGCGCCGGAACTGAAGGAGGCATTCATGCGCCGCCTTGCCCCGGGCCTGGAGCGCCGGTTCGGGCCGGACTTCATGAAGGTCGGCATGTATCCGGTGCCGATGCTGACGCGCGACGTGGCGGGCTACAAGATCGGTTTTCACACCGACACGAAATGGAAGGGCATCACGGTCCAGTTCTACCTGCCGGAGGACGACAGCATCAACCACATCGGCACGCGCTTCGCCCAGCGCAAGCCGGGCGGGGGTGGTTTCGAGAATTCGCACCGGATGTCGTTTTCGCCGAATACGGGCTACGCCTTCGCGGTCGGCACCGACACCTGGCACGCGGTCGACACCGTGGGGCCAGAGGTCCGCACCCGCGACAGCATCCTTCATACCTATTTCGTCGACAACACCGCGACGCTCAAGATCCGCAACCGGAGCAAGCGCGCGGCCAATTTCCTGATGAACGAGGTCCGCCACGTCGGCCGGTAGCGCTCCGGCGCGGGCAACCGAAGCGTCAATCCTGGCGCAGGATGAATTCCAGGTAGAGGTTGCGCTGCAGGATCGAATGGTTGTCGTCGGATATCAGCGACACCATCAGCGCGCCGTCGTCGCGGGTCCAGACGTCTAGCCCTTCCATATTGTCGATCTGGTAGCCCATGTCGGCCTCCATCAGCACCGGCCCGTCGGCGACCGCGCCCTTCTCGACGCTCTCGCCATAGATGCGCCTGAGCCGCATCTTCACCCCTCGCGCGATCGAAAAACTGCGTTCCAGGAGGAGCAGGTCGCCGTCCGGCAGGAAGGCGCCGTCGGTGATGTCGAAATCGCCGTTGCGCTTGACGGTGAAGACGCCCTTATGCGGTCCCTCGATAATAGCGGCATAGACGTTGCCCGCCTTGTCGAGGCTCCTCTCGGAAACCACGACCAGGTTTCCCGCGTGCTGCCCAAAAGGGTTGGCGTGGGTGACGGTCTCGAAGGCGCGGTTCTGGCGCAGCTCCTGGGCGGGGACCAGATAATCGAGCTGCCTGACCGGGGCCTTCATATTGTCGGGATCGATCTTGAACTGGACCACGCGCTGGTCGCGCTCGAAGCCGACGGTGGCGACGCCGTCCTTGACGGCAAGCCCCTCCGCATCGGCCTCCCGTTTGCGGTCGTTCGGCCGGCCCGAGGCGTCGACCATCTGCTGCATGCGGAAATTCTTCATGCCGGACGGACGCCTGTCGGCGTCACGCGTGATCGTGCCGAAGAACCAGAAGCCGGTGTCGGCGACGCCGATGAAGTCACTGCCCGGTTTCAGGAAGCGAAGCGCCGACAGCGCGCCGAAATCGCGCGCCGGCGAGGTCATCTCCAGCCCGCCGACGAACTCGAAGGGTCCGAACCGCGTCTCGTCGTGGCCGATGTGGAACTGGCTGATAGGCCGAGCCGAAATCTCGGCTGTCTCGACCGGTGCCGTCTCTCCGGCACTTGCCGGCGAGACACAGGCCAGCATGCAGGCGACGAAAAGCATCCGCCGCGCACGCCGCCGCGAAAAGATCATCCGGCGCGCCGCAGGCCGCTTCGCCGCGTATCGCGCGCGCTTTCCTCGCCGAACAGCGAGGCGAGCTGCTCGGTCATGGCGCCGGCCAGTTCCTCGGCGTCGACGATGGTGACGGCGCGGCGATAGTAGCGTGTGACGTCGTGGCCGATGCCGATGGCCAGAAGCTCGACCGGCGAGCGCGTCTCGATCAGCTCGATGACCGCCCGCAGGTGGCGCTCCAGGTAGTTGCCGGGATTGACCGAGAGCGTCGAATCGTCGACCGGCGCGCCGTCCGAGATCATCATCAGGATCTTGCGCTGCTCGGGCCGACCGATCAGCCGGTTATGCGCCCAAAGCAGCGCCTCGCCGTCGATGTTCTCCTTGAGCAGTCCCTCGCGCATCATCAGCCCGAGATTCCGACGCGCCCGCCGCCACGGATGGTCGGCGGATTTGTAGATGATGTGGCGCAGATCGTTGAGCCGGCCGGGATTGGGCGGCTTGCCGTCCTTCAGCCATTTCTCGCGCGCCTGCCCGCCCTTCCAGGCCCGCGTGGTGAAGCCGAGGATCTCCACCGAAACGCCGCAACGCTCCAGCGTGCGCGCCAGGATGTCGGCGCAGGTCGCCGCGACCGTGATCGGCCGGCCGCGCATCGAGCCCGAATTGTCCAGAACCAGCGACACGACGGTGTCGCGGAACTTGGTGTCGCGCTCCTGCTTGAAGGACAGCGGCTGCATCGGATCGATGACGACGCGCACAAGCCGCGCCGGATCGAGATAGCCTTCCTCCAGGTCGAAGTCCCAGGAGCGGTTCTGCTGCGCCATCAGCCGGCGCTGCAGCCGGTTGGCCAGCCGCCCGACGACGCCGGAGAGGTTGGCGAGCTGCTTGTCGAGGAAGGCGCGCAGCCGGTCGAGCTCCTCTTCCTCGCACAGGTCCTCGGCGCCGACGGTCTCGTCGAAGGCGGTGGTGAAGACCTTGTAGTCGATCTCCTTCGGCAGGTTGAGGAACGGGTTGTCGTTGCGCTTGGCCTCGCCCGGCGTCTCGGCGTCGGCGTCATCCTCGTCGGAGAGGTCGTCGGAGGTGGCATCGGTCGCCTCGGTCTCGGCCGACTCTTCCTCATCGGAGGAGGCTTCGGCGTCTTCCGACTGCGACTGTTCGGAGCCGGAGTCCTCCTCGCCGCCTTCCTCGCTCTGCTCCTCGCCCTGCTGCTCGTTCTCCTCGTTTTCCTCCGAGTCGTCGGTTTCCTGGTCGTCGCCCAGTTCCTCGGCCATTTCCATAGAAACGAGCATGTCGCGCACGACGCGGGCAAAGGCCTGCTGGTCCTCGAGCTTGGCCGACAGGCCGTCGAGGTCGCCGCCCGCCTTTTCCTCGACCCAAGGGCGCCAGAGATCGACGAGCCGCTCGGCGCTCTTCGGCACGGGCCGGCCGGTGAGTTTCTCGCGCACGATCAGCGCGATCGCCTCCTCGAGCGGCGCGTCGGCCTTGTCCCTGACGTCGACGAGATTCGCCTTTGCGTATTTGTCCTCGAGCATCGAGCCGATATTGTCGGCCACGCCCTGCATGGCGCGGCTGCCGATCGCCTCGACGCGCGCCTGCTCGACGGCATCGAAGATGGATCGCGCCAGCTTGCCTTCCGGCGCCAGCTTGTTGTGGATGCGCTGATCGTGGCAGGCGCGCTTCAGCGCCATGGAATCGCCGATGCCGCGCGTGATCGCGATGTCGTTCCTGGTGGCCTTCTTCGGCAGCTCTGGCAGGCGGGCGCGGTTTCCCGCCAGCGCCGGCCGGTCCTTGGCGAAACCGACCTCAAGGTCCTTGTCTCCGGCCACGGCGCGCATGCACACGGTGACGGCGCGCTTGAAGCTGTCGGCTTCAGAACCCGTCTTCGGCTTGTTGCGCGTATTGTCGCCCGGACCCGCCATCTGTCATTCCCTGCGCGATCTATGCTGAAAGGCTGAGGCCTTTCAGCTGCGCGCCTACCCCAGCACCACGTTGGCGGCGCTCTCCGGCAGATCCTCGCCGAAGGCGCGCTGGTAGAACTCGGCCACCACCGAACGCTCCAGTTCGTCGCACTTGTTGAGGAAGGTCAGCCGGAACGCCATGCCGACATCGCCGAAAATCTCGGCGTTCTCGGCCCAGGTGATGACGGTACGCGGGCTCATCACGGTCGACAGGTCGCCATTGATGAAGGCCGAGCGCGTCATGTCGGCGACGCGCACCATCTTGTTGACGATCTCCCTGCCCTTGTTGTCGCGATAGTGCTTGGCCTTGGCCAGCACGATGTTCACCTCGTTGTCGTGCGGCAGATAGTTGAGCGTGGTGACGATCGACCAGCGGTCCATCTGCGCCTGGTTGATCTGCTGCGTGCCGTGATAGAGGCCGGTCGTATCGCCCAAGCCCACCGTGTTGGCGGTAGCGAACAGCCGGAAGGCCGGATGCGGCCGGATGACGCGGCTCTGGTCGAGCAGCGTCAGGCGGCCCGACGATTCCAGCACACGCTGGATGACGAACATCACGTCCGGACGACCGGCATCGTATTCGTCGAAGCAGAGCGCCACATTGTGCTGATAGGCCCAGGGCAGGATGCCGTCGCGGAACTCGGTGACCTGCAGCCCTTCCTTGACGACGATGGCGTCCTTGCCGACGAGATCGATACGGCTCACATGGCTGTCGAGGTTGACGCGCACGCAAGGCCAGTTGAGCCGCGCCGCGACCTGCTCGATATGCGTCGACTTGCCGGTGCCGTGATAGCCCGACACCATGACGCGGCGGTTGTAGGCAAAGCCGGCGAGGATCGCCAATGTCGTCGCCTTGTCGAACAGATAGTCCGGGTCGATGTCCGGGACATGCTCGGTCGCCGCAGAGTAGGCGGGAACGACCATCTTGGAGTCGAAACCGAATTTCTCCTTCACCGACACCGTCGTGTCGGGCAGGTTGGCGATGTCGCGATCGACCTTGTTCATCTCTATCAACGTCTCCACGGGCGAAACGCCGCGTTTCGCCGGCAATCGATTTTGTCCGGGGGCGGTCTTAGAGCCTTTTCCAAC
>RXJA01000363.1 GCA_003963455.1 Hyphomicrobiales bacterium | reverse complement strand
GAGATCGCGCGCGGCGAGAAGGACATCAACTACCGGCTGAAGCTGTCGGAGCCGAAGGTGCGGGTGCCGGAATCGAAGCGCAAGGGGCCGCGCTACACGCCGCTGTCGAAGCGCCAGGACCGGCCGAACGCCATCCTGTGGCTGGTGCGCAATCATCCCGAGCTCAAGGACGCTCAGATTGCCCGTCTCGTAGGCACCACCAAGTCCACGATCGAGCAGATCCGTGAACGCAAGCACTGGAATTCGGCCAATCTGCAGCCGATGGATCCGGTGACGCTCGGCCTCACATCGCAGATCGACCTCGACCTCGAGGTCAACCGCGCCTCGCGCGGCCGCGAGCCGGCGCAGCCCGTCGGCGACACGCTGCTGCCCGCCGCGCTCACCGAACGGCTGGTGCCGGCGCCAGAGAAGCCGAAGGACGAGGATCAGGAGCTCGACGCCAACGCCGTCTTCGCCAAGCTCTCGGCGCTCAAGTCGAAGAACGAGGATGCGAACGACGAGTAGTCGTCGCCCTGCGGTCGCCGCACGCTTTTTGGGCGGCGACATCCACGAACCCAACAGAAAAGCCCGCTCGAAGCGGGCTTTTCTGTTGGACAATGGCTTGGGAGGAAGTCACGTCCGCGCGGCGCGGTCGGGCGCCATGCCGTAATCCTCGCTACGCTCGACGGCGCGGTAGAAATCGGCGAGCTGCTTGCCGCGCTCCGGCTTGAAGATGCGCCCGGCGATGACGACCGAGGCGATGCGGTCGATGCGGAAGGCGCGGAAATCGTCGCGCATCTCGCACCAGGCGACGAGCGTCCAGACCTTGCCCCAGAACCACAGGCCGAGCGGCCTGATGTCGCGCGCGGTGCCGCGCCCGGCCTCGTCGGAATAATCGATGGTCAGCACCTGGCGTTTCTCCACGGCGCGCTCGATCAGGTCGATCGCCTCGCGCGCGGCGTCGCTCACCACCCACATCGGCGTGTGGATCTCGGTGCGGGCGATGCGGTCCTTCTCGGTATCGGGCAGCACGGCGCCGATCTTGACCAGCGCCTCGTCGGCGGCCCTCGCCATCGCGGCGCCGCCAAAAGCGCGCACCATGCGGGCGCCGGCCACAAGCGCCACGATCTCGTCACGTGTGAACATCAGCGGCGGAAGGT
This sequence comes from Hyphomicrobiales bacterium, assembly GCA_003963455.1. Taxonomy (GTDB): domain Bacteria; phylum Pseudomonadota; class Alphaproteobacteria; order Rhizobiales; family Rhizobiaceae; genus Mesorhizobium. The sequence goes on along the minus strand of RXJA01000363.1, from coordinate 7,840 downwards.
CGAAACCCTCCCTCATCATGTAGCCGACGCCCGCCTCGCCGTCGATCGGCACGCCGGTCGACTGCAGGTCGGCTATGTCGCGGTAAATGGTGCGCTCGGAAACCTCGAGCCACGTGCCCAGCTTCTGCGCGGTGACCAGCCGGCCACCCCGCAAATGCTGCACGATCTGGAAAAGCCTGTCGGCGCGGCGCATCGATTTCTCCCCCGGGGTTTATGGCTTCAGCCCTTCGCGCTTGCGCTGCGCGGCAACGAATTTCGCCCCGAAGGACAGTCTGCCCGTGGTCGGCGTGGCAGCATCCAGAACACGCCAGAACGGCGTGACGTGGCTCAGCGTCATGCCGCGTTCGAGATCCTCATGGGCGGCCTCGGCAACGGTGCGAAGATGATAGCCGATCGTCACCGGGCATGTCACTTCGGCACCGTGTTCGATGGCGAGAGCGGTGCGCAGCGCGCGCACGTCCATCTCCACCCCTTCAGGGATCGAGCGGATAAAGTCATCGACCTGACGGGCGGTCGGCACCAGCATCGACTGGCCCTCCACGACATCGCCGACCGTGCGCGGCGACGGCTTGATGCCGTTGATGCCCGGCGTGTTCAGCCTGTCGTTCCAGCTTTTCACCATACGCGGATCACTCCGGATCGTCGGTTCAAGTTCGTCATTGTCAGGATCGAAGCCGCTCCAATTACCGCAGGCCTCCTGACAACATACTGTCAGGAGGTTGCGGCGAAACTACCGGCAAACAAGGTTTCTTTTCCTGAACTCGACATCACTGGCTGCATTACATCTGGGCGCGGCAGCGGCACAATCCAAGTCGCCGCGCCAAAATATCAGTTTTCGCGCACGCGGCCGCTGTAAAGGTCCGGCCAGCCGATGTCCTTGCGGATGTCAGCCGGCAAGGTGTTCAGGAAACGCTGGGTGCGGATCTCGTTGCGCACGGTGCGGATCCTGCCGACATAGTGCTGCACGCCGCGCAGAATGGTAAAACCGTTCATGACCTCACTCCTCTCTTTTCGATGAGGAGAGTATCTCATATCGCTCCTGACAGCAGTCTGTCAGGAGGTTGGCAGGGTACGGAAGAAGGCGGCGCGGTGCCCCTCGCAGGGTGCTGATGAAGCCGGTCTCTGTCAGGAATGCTCATCCGATGGGTAATCAAGAACGCTTTGACAGCCGCCGTCGATGCTGGTCAAAGGCGGCATGACGAAACTGCTCGCCCTAGTCATCTGCGGCATCATGCTGATCCAAGTCATCAAGCCGCTGGGATGGCCGGGGCTGAAGCGGCGCGGCGACTTCTGGAAGCTGGCGCTGCTTGCCATGGCCGCGATATCGCTGGCTGCGGTGCTTGGACATTGGACTTAAGCTTGGCCGATCTGGTTAGGCTACTTCACTGCCCAGCACGAAATCCAGCAGATGCTCCGCCCAGGCGCGATAGCCTGCCTCGGAGGCGTGAAAGCCGTCGGAGGCGAAACCGGCCTCGGGATTGGTGATCGGCAGTCGCGCGGCGGCGATGGCGCCGCGCTCGTTGCAGAGCCGCACCCCCATGCGGTTCATCTCGGTTGCGCGGATCTCGAGGATCTTGCCGAGCAGCGGCGGCATTGCCGGCGCACGGGTGAATTCCAGCACCGGCGACCAGACCACGCGCGCTTCCGGCCATTTGGCGCGCAGCGCGTAGAGCAGGCCGCCGAATTCCTTCTTGAAGCGCGGCACGGAATGGAAGTTCTTGGTGTCGTTGGTGCCGATGGCGAGCACGATATGCGTCCACGGGTCGGACGACAGGTTGGGCAGCACATAGTCGCGGATCTGGCCGGAGGTCGCCGAATTGAAGCCGGCGGCGCGCCAGCGCACGGCATGGCCGGTGCGTTCGGCGATCAGGCGGGCAAGCTGCGCGGCAAGCCCGTATTCCGATTGCTCGATGCCGACCGATGCGGCCGAAGAATCGCCCAGCACCAGCAGCGAGATGGCCGGCGCCTGGCCCGCGATCTCGTGCATGACCGGACCCCTGTGCCGGCAGCATGCGGGTGGTGCGGCGGCGCACGCCGAGGCCCTGCCAGACATAGATCGGGAAGGCGAGCCAGGTGAGGAAGGCGAGCAGGCGCTGCATGGCAAATCCCCATGGATGGGCGGGAGCCATTTAGAGCATGTTTGGATCGGCATGAAAGACCTGCCGGTCACTCGCAGCAGTCCGGCCGCTCCGTCGTCTTCTCCTGATATTCGTCATGCAGCCGCACCCAGTCCATCAAGCCGTGATAGGGGCCGGTTTCATCGCGGCCCTTGGGGGTCATGTCGAGATAGTGATAGGCGCCGATCAGCGGGTCGCCGCCGCGGGCACGCGACATGAAGGTGAGAAAGACGTCGCCGTTCTCGCCCCGATAGAACACGCTGGTGCCGGGCAGGTCCCTCGATCTGAGCGGGCGTTTCTCGAAGTTGTAGGTGGTGTCGCCCGACGCGATCTGCCGGTCCGTGAAGGAGACCTGCATGTCGAAGTTGAAATCGGACGCGTAGGAGGACACCCAGTCAAACCTCCAGCCCATGCGCTGCTTGTAAGGCAGGATCTCCGCCAGCGGCGCGCGCGAGACGACGACCAGCGAGACGTCATGATGCCTCAGATGCTGGTCCGCGCCGTCGATATGATCGGCAAGGAACGAACAGCCGGTGCAACGATGGCTACACCCCGGCGTCATCATGAAGTGGTAGACGATGAGCTGGCTCCTGTCGGCGAACAGTTCGGCGAGGCGCTTCGGCCCCTGCTCGCTTTCGAAGACGTAGTCCTTGCGCAGCTTGAGCCAGGGCAGCCGCCGCCGTTCGGCGGCGACGCAATCGCGCAGCCGCGTCAGCTCCTTCTCGCGCTCCAGGTGCTTGCGATGCGCCTCGAACCAGTCTTCGCGCGAAACCACGGCATTGCGTTGCATGACCATCTCCTGTCCTCTCCTGCCAAGGACGTTCGACATGGGCGCGATCCGACATAAAGCGCGTCGCGCTGAAACGGATTCAGGCGACGCGCTTTATGTTTTCGTTTTCATGCATGTCGTATTCCCAAAACCGGCACGCACTTTTGGGCGACATGCATCGGCCGCCGCTGTTTCGCTGCATCAGGTAGGAATGGGGCGCACAGAAAACAAAAACCCGGAGCACTGGCCCGGGTTTTCAAGGCATGAAGGGGAGTTGCGTCAGGCGGCCTTTTCCAGCGCCGGCTTCCATTTCCCGAGCGCCGCCAGATGGTTCATGTGGGCGCGGTGGGTGAACGCGGCCTGGCCGGCGGCGACGTTCGATGCCTTGCCGCTCCACGCCTTCTGCGGCGCGGCCTGCAGCGCGCGCCCATAGGAGAAGGTGAGCTTCCAGGGGTGCGGGCCGATGGCGTTGATGGCGTTGAGGTTGGCGGTCGCCTCCTCGTCCTCCTGGCCGCCGGAGAGGAAGGCGATTCCCGGGACCGCCGCCGGCACCACCTCGCGGAACAATTTTATCGTCTTCTCGGCGACTTCCTCGGGGCTGTCGGTCCTGCCCGATTTCCTGCCCGAGATGACCATGTTGGGCTTCAGGATAGAGCCTTCCAGCACGACGCGCGCCGCGTAGAGCTCATCATAGAGCCTGACCAGCGTCGCCTTCGAGACGTCGTAGCAGGTGTCGATCGAGTGGGCGCCGTCCATCAGCACTTCCGGCTCGACAATCGGCACGATGCCGGCCTCCTGGCAGAGCGCGGCATAACGGGCCAGCGCGTGGGTGTTCGAGGCGATCGAGTTGGCCGACGGCACGCCCTTGCCGATTTCGATATCGATCACCGCGCGCCATTTGGCGAAGCGGGCGCCGAGCTTGTAATAGTCGGCAAGCCGCTCGCGCAGGCCGTCGAGGCCCTCGGTGATGGTGTCGCCGGGAAAGCCGGCGAGAGGCTTGGCGCCAAGATCGACCTTGATGCCGGGAATGGAACCGGCCGCCTTGATGATATCGACCAGCGGTGTGCCGTCGGCCGCCTTCTGGCGGATGGTCTCGTCATAGAGGATGACGCCGGAGATGTACCGGGACATCGCCTCGGAGGCGCGGAACATCATCTCGCGATAGTCGCGGCGGCTGCCGGCGGTGGATTCGACGCCGATAACGTCGAAGCGCTTCTTGATGGTGCCGGAGCTCTCGTCGGCGGCCAAAAGCCCCTTGCCACCGGCCACGATCGCGGCGGCAATGTCTTCGAGACGTTCGCTCATGGTGCTCTCCTAAGATGTTAGTTCCGCGCAGCAGAACATTACCGCCAAAGGAATGGCGCCGAAAAGCGTAAATCGCGTGAAAGAATTGGGCGCCTTCAGCGCTTCAGCACCTCGACGCCGGGCAGCGGCTTGCCTTCCATCCATTCGAGGAACGCCCCGCCGGCGGTCGAGACATAGGTGAAGTCGTCGGCGACACCGGCATGGTTGAGGGCTGCCACCGTGTCGCCGCCGCCCGCGACCGAGACCAGCTTGCCTGCCTTGGTGCGGGCCGCGGCATGCTTTGCCGCCGCCACCGTGGCGCGGTCGAAAGGCTCGATCTCGAAAGCGCCTAGAGGGCCGTTCCAGACCAGCGTCGCGGCGCGGTCGATCCAGTCGGTGACGCTCTGCACGGTCTTTGCGCCGACATCGAGGATCATGCCGTCTGCCGGCACGTCCGAGATGGCGAGGGTTTCACTTGGGGCGCCGGCCTTGAATTCCTTCGCCACGACGCCGTCGCTGGGCAGGATGATGGCGCAGCCGGCTTCCGCCGCCTCGATCATGATCTGCTTGGCGGTGGAGGCAAGGTCATGCTCGCAAAGCGATTTCCCGACATCGGTGCCGCGCGCGGCAAGGAAGGTGTTGGCCATGCCGCCGCCGATCACCAGCGCGTCGACCTTCTTCACCAGGTTCATCAAAAGGTCGATCTTGGTCGAGACCTTGGCGCCGCCGACGATGGCGACAACCGGCCGGACCGGGTTGCCGAGGCCTTTTTCCAGCGCGTCGAGCTCCGCCTGCATGGTGCGGCCGGCATAGGCCGGCAGCCGGTGCGCCAGGCCTTCGGTCGAGGCATGCGCCCGATGCGCGGCGGAGAAGGCGTCGTTGACATAGATGTCGCCATTGGCCGCGAGCTTTTCCGTGAAGGCCGGGTCGTTCTTCTCCTCGGCCTTGTAGAAACGGGTGTTTTCGAACAGGACAACGTCGCCGTCCTTCATCGCGGCGACGGCCTCGGCGGCTTTGTCGCCGATGCAGTCTGAGGCGAAGCCGACCGGGCGGCCGAGAACCTCGGCCGTGGCCTTGGCGATCGGCTCGAGCGAGAATTCGGCCGAGGGGCCGTCCTTCGGGCGGCCGAAATGCGCAAGCAGGATAACCTTGGCGCCCCTCTTCGAGAGCTCGGCGATGGTCGGCGCGATGCGTTCGATGCGGGTTGCGTCGGTCACCTTGCCGGCGGCGACAGGAACGTTGAGGTCGACGCGCACCAGGACGCGCTTGCCGCTGACGGCGCCGATGTCATCGAGTGTCTTGAAGCCGGCCATGGTCGTTCCTTTTTAGCGAAAACGCGGCGACCTTACCCGGCGCGAAGGACGATGCAAGGGCCGCGTTGAAGCGCGCGCGCAAAAATGATGTCGCCGTGAGACATCAGCCGTCGGTGGTTGCCTTTTGTCCGTCCGGTTCGGTCGCCACCGGGTCGACCGGTGGGGTTGCCCGCCTTTCCGCCGGCCCGCGCCAGTTGCGGATCAGGGCGGCGATGCGGTCGCCGATCTCGCCGGCGCTCAGGAAAACCGGCACGCGCGCCACCGGCGCGGTTGGTTCGAAGGACAGGCCGAGCCCGGTGATCCTTCCTTTTTCATCGACGTCGCGCACGATCAGCTCGATCGGGCCAATCACCACGCGGTCGGCATATTCGGCATGGCCGCCGAGCCGCTCGGTGACGAGAGCCGCGACGGTGAGTTTCTGCTCGGCGTCGGTCAGGCCCGGCCCATAAGCGGCCTCCAACTCCGCCGCCGAGCGGGCAGGGTCGACGGCGAAGGCGCCGAAGAAGTCGGCATCCTCGGGATCGACCACGGCGCGGCTGGCGAAAAGCTTGTCGAGCAGGCGCGGGTAGCGGTCCGGCACGAAGATGTAGACCTGATCGCCGGCGGCGAGCCGGCCCATATCCTGGAAGCGCATCGAGCGGCCGTCGCGCAGCACCAGCGAGGGCCTTGCCCAACGTGGGATGCGCTCGCCGCGCGCCACCGGGCTGCCGGGTGCCACGCGATAGGCGAGCAGCTCGTGATGGGCCGAGCCAGGCAATTCGAGCTCGACCTTGTCCAGCGGCCCGAGACGCGCCGGCACGATCAGGCCGAGGCGTCGCGCCAGCGGACCGACCGTCCAGCCCTGCACGACCAGCGACACGAGCACGATGATGAAGGCGGCATTGAAGATCAGGCGGCCATGATCGAGGCCGCCGAGCAGCGGCGTGATGGCAAGCAGGATCGAAACCGCGCCGCGCAGGCCGACCCAGGAGACGAAGGCGACCTCGGGGCGCGGCAGGCGGAACGGGATGAGGCAGAGCCAGACGGCCAAAGGCCGCGCGACGAAGATCAGGAACAGGCCGAGCAGGACCGCCGGCACCAGGATCGCCGGGAACTGCGAGGGTGTGGCGAACAGGCCGAGGATCAGGAACATGATGATCTGCGCCAGCCACGACATACCGTCCTGGAAGCGCCTGAGGATGGTGACGGCGCGGATGTCGGAATTTCCGGCGATCAGCCCGGCAAGGTAGACGGCGAGGAAGCCGGAGCCGCCGATGGCGCCCGCGGCGGCAAACACCATCAGCGACAGCGTCAGCACGAAGATCGGCAGCAGGCCGTGATCGAGGTTGAGCCGCTCGACAAGACGCACGATGCCGAAGCCGCCGAGGACGCCGATCACGGCGCCAAGCCCCATATTGGCAAGGAAGCCGAGCAAAAGGTTGGCGGCCAGCACATTGGCCTCGGGGTTAGCGTGCGCGGCGATGATCTCGACCAGGGTGATGGTGAGGAAGATGGCGATCGGGTCGTTGGTGCCGGATTCCACCTCCAGCGTCGAACGCACGCGCTCGCGCAGGTTGATCTCGCCGGCGCGCAGCAGGAAGAACACGGCTGCCGCGTCGGTCGAGGCCACGGCCGCGCCGAGGAGCGAGGATTCCAGCCAGCTGAGCTTGAGCAGATAGAACGCGGCGACGCTGAAAATCCCAGTCGTCAGGACCACGCCCACCGTCGCCAGCGACAGCGCCGGCGCGGCCGCCTGGCGCAGCGCGTTGAGCGGCGTGCCGAAACCGGAGTCGAACAGGATGATGGCCAAAGCCAGTGAGCCGGCAAAATAAGCCAGTCGGGCATTGTCGAATTCGATGCCGAGGCCGTCGACGCCGGTGGCCAGTCCGATGCACAGAAACAGAAGCAGCAGGGGGGCGCCGAAGCGGAAGGCGATCAGGCTCGAAAACGCGGCGGCGACGATGAGCGCCGTGCCGACCAGTGTCACGAGATAGATCGCATGCTCCATCCGCTATTGCCCCTCAAAACCGTCTGTTCTCCGCTTTACCAGAGAGTGGGGCGAAGACATGGCCGGTGCAAGGCAGCGGCATGGCTTTTGGCCAAGCCGGCCAATAAAAAACGCCCGGCCAAGCCGGGCGTTTCAAACCAGTGAGCGAGCGTTCGATCAGGCGATAGTCTTGCCGAAGGCAACGGCGGTGTCACCCATGCGGTTCGAGAAGCCCCATTCATTGTCGTACCAGGACAGGACCGAGACGAAGTTGCCGTCCATGACCTTGGTTTGGTCGAGCGCCACGATCGAGGAATGCGGATCGTGGTTGAAGTCGATCGAGACGTTCGGATGATGGGTGACCGAGAGCACACCCTTCAGCTTGCCCTTC
>RXJA01000264.1 GCA_003963455.1 Hyphomicrobiales bacterium | reverse complement strand
ACCAGCCCCTTGCCCGCCAGGACCTTGATCGCCTCGCGCAGCACGGTGCGGCTGACGCCCAGCATCTCACTGGAATCATCGGCATTGGGCAGCGCCTCGCCCGGCAGGAAATCGCCCTGCACGATGCGCAGCCCGATCTGCTCGACGACGGTCGCGTGCAGCGCCGTCGAGCCGCTGGCGACCGCCGCGACGACCCGCGACGTGCGGGCGGAGCTGAAGGATTTTGTATTCTTCATACTATTCATATGATATGTCTTTATCCAGCCGACGATGGGAGTCAAGCCGCTGGAGAGAGGATGGACGGGAATTTTGAGATAGAGGGCGCGGGTGGACTGGTCACGATCGCCGACGGCCTGGCGAGCGTCGAAATCGCCCCGGCCGCCGGCGGCGCGCTGGCATCATATCGCTGGCAGAAAAATGGGCATGCCGTCGACTGGCTCCGTCCCGCCGGACCGGCCGCGCTCGACAGCCGCGACGCCGGCGCGATGGCCTGCTTTCCGCTCGTCCCCTACTCCAATCGTGTAAGGGCAGGCCGCTTCGCTTTCGCCGGCCGGGCTGTCGAACTGCCGACGCGGCCGGACGACCCACATTATGAGCATGGCCATGGCTGGCGACGGCCATGGACACTGGCCGAGCATGGGGACGCCACGGCGATCCTGCGCTATCGCCACGATGCCGATTCCTGGCCCTGGAGCTACGAGGCGGAGCAGAGGATCGGACTCGCACGGGGCTGCCTGAGCATCCAGATCTCGCTGCGCAACCTCTCGGACACGCCCATGCCAGCCGGGTTCGGGTTTCACCCCTATTTTCCCGCCACGCCGTGGACGCATGTCCAGGCGGATGTCAGCGGGATGTGGGAAACCGACTCCGAGGTCCTGCCCACGCGCCACGTTTCGCCGCCCGCGGGCGCCGATCCGACCACGGGCTTCGACGTCACCGAGGCCGCATTCGACACCGTCTTCACCGGATGGACACGCCGGGCGCGCATCACCTGGCCGGATGAAGAACGGTTGCTGGACATCGAGGCCGAAGCACCGCTCGATTTCCTGGTGCTCTACACACCGCCAGGCGAGCCCTTCTTCTGCGCCGAGCCGGTCAGCAACATCACCGACGCCTTCAACCGGTTGGACGAAGACACAGGCTGCATGGTGCTCGCGCCCGGCGAGAGCCGGTCGGCAAGCGTCCGCTTCATGCCGTCACAGACAATCTAGAGCATGCCCCCCGGAGCCACGCAGCGGTTCCGGGACAACATGCTTCTCGCATCAGCCGCATATGGCGTTTGATGCGCCGCGAAGCGCGGAGTCAGCTACCCGCGTCGAAAGCGTTGTTCAGCGCCCATGCAGAGAGCATTTTTCCGAAAATCGGTAAAGTCGATGCCAAAATCCACGACTTATCGGCCGAAATCTCCTCGCTACGATCAACCCGGATCAACCGATGAGGATAGACGGGATGCTGAACGAGAAGACGGTGCGAGATGCCGTGGAACAATATCGCGAGGAAGGTTATGCCGTCGTCCGACAATTCGTCGACGGCGACGAGATGATCCGGCTGAGGGAGCAAACCGACGCTGTCTATGCCGAGGGGCTGAAGCACCATGCCACGTTTCGGCATGGCAATCTCAGCTTTCAGATCCTGCCTGAATCGGATTTCGGCAAGCGCTACGTTTTGCAGGCCTACTGGTTCTCCTGGATCAACAGCTATTTCGAGGAATTCCGGCGCAACCCGCGCTACCTGCAACTGCTGGAGGGGCTGATCGGCAGCGACATCCGGCAGATCGCCCAGCAAATTCACTGGAAGCCGCCGGGCGCCAACGTGACCGGCTACCGGTTCCACCAAGACCTGCGTTTCCGCAACCAGGCGGCCTTCGACAACGTGGCCGACGCAACGGTGACCACGGGTCTCGCGGTTGACCGGGCAACGCTCGAAAACGGTTGCCTTCAGGTCGTGCCGGGCAGCCACAAGCTGGGTTATCTCGGGCTCTCCGACGAAGGAAAGGGCGAGCTGATGAAAGGCCTGACGGCCGAGGAGGAATTGCGCAAGGTGGGCATCGACCCGTCGACCATCGTTCCGCTCGAACTGGAACCTGGCGACCTGGCGATGTGGGGACTGCTCACCGTGCACGGCTCCTCGCCCAACAAGTCGCAGCATGACCGCGCCTTCGCCTTGTCCAGCTATGTGCGGGCCGATTCGACGCAGCGTGGCGAATGGGCGTTCCGGGCCGGTGCATCCGTCCCGCTCGGCGAGACGCCCACCTTGTGCAAATACGAAAAGCTCTTCGAGGAGCCGGGGCCGATATACGACACCACCGCCTGGTGGAAATGACGTTGCCGCTTCGGGCGAAGGAGGCAATCTGGGTCCGGCGTTCGCGCCGGGCCCTTTTCGGCGTCTTGCCGAGCCTGCAGCATTTCGCCGTTTCACGGAAACGGCGAAATGCTCCATCCCTTTGTTTTTACGCAATTCCAGACGGAGAACCGTGTGACACTTTTCCTGGAATTGCTCTAGACCATGAAGTCGTCCGCCATCTCGCGGATCAGGAAATCGACGAAGGCGCGCACCTTGGCCGCGATGTAGGTGCGGTGCGGATAAAGCGCGTAGATCGGGCTGGAGCCCGGCCGGAATGTGTCGAGTTGAACCTCCAGCCTGCCGTCGCCGATCGCCGCATCGACGAGGAGGCTTGGCAGGTTGCCGATGCCGAAACCGGCGATCGTCATCTGGTAAGCCGCCTCGACGCTGTTGGTCGAGACACGGCCGCGGACGACCGCGTCGAACGGGCCATCCGGCCCGACGAATGGCCATGTGCCGAGACGCTTTGCAAAATTGCTGAGCACGCACGAGTGTCTAGCCAGATCACCCGGATGAGCGGGGCGGCCGTGTGTGTCCCAATATCGCGGCGTGGCGCAGACATAGTTGCGCACTTCACCCAACCTTCGCGCGATGAGCGCGGAGTCGGCCTGCTCGCCGAAGCGGATGGCGACGTCATAGCCCTCTTCGACGATGCCCACGACGTAGCGGGCCGTGAGGTCGAACTCGATGGTGGTGAGCGGATTCTCTTCGAGGAATTTCGGCACGAGCTTGGTGATGCGTGTGTGGCCGAGCACGTTCGAGCAGGACACCCGGATCAGCCCGCGGGTCTCCTTGTGCAGGCCGCGTGTGGAATCCTGCAATTCAGTGACGTCGTCCAGCAGTGCGCGAGCCCGCGGAGCATAGTCGCGGCCAGCCTCGGTGAGGCTGAGGCGCCGGGTCGTGCGGTTGATCAGCCGTACGCCGAGATCGTCCTCCAGCTCCCTGATCGTCCGGCTGACGGCCGTCGTCGACATGTTCAGGTCGCGCGCCGCCGCCGACAGGCTTCCAAGCAGGCAGACACGATCGAAAACCCGCATCGCCGTCAGAAGATTCATTCCGCTTCCTTTCAGCCGGCGCGCCAATTACCGGCCCGCCGAGAAAACAGCGGCGGGCGAGCGGGTGACAAGAGCATTCCAACGACTTTGGACGCAAAATCAACAATGGGAGAAACGACATGACATTTGAGCCTCTTCATCCCGCAATCGGCGGCTTCGTGCGGGACGCCAGGAACGGCAAGCTCGACCGCCGCGAATTCCTGGCTCTTGCCAGTGCTTTCGGTGCAAGCGCGGCGATAGCCTACGGGCTTCTCGGTCAACCGGTTCCGGCCCGCGCCGAAGATGCGCAGTCGCCAAGAAGGGGCGGCACTCTGCGCGTCGCCATGCAGGTCATGGAGCTTGAGGATCCGCGCAGCTTCAAGGTCTCGCAAATGGGCAATATCGCACGGCAGTTTCTCGAGCCGCTTGTGCGCTGGAAACCCGACTTCACCTTCCAGCCGATGCTGCTTGAGAGCTGGGAGATCAATACCGACGCCACCGAATATGTGCTGAAGGTGCGCCAGGGCGTAAAATGGTCGAACGGCGATGATTTCACGGCCGACGATGTGGCCTTCAACATAGCGCGCTGGTGCGAAAAGGACGCTCCGGGCAATTCGATGGCCGGGCGCATGACCGCCCTGATCGATCCGCAGACCAAGGTGGCGCGCGCCGGCGCCATCGAGATCCGCGACGATCGGACCGTGGTGTTGCAGCTGTCGCAGCCGGACATCACCATCATCCCGGCGATGACGGACTACCCGGCGCTGATCGTTCATCGCGGCTTCGATGCGAAAAAGGCGCCGCTCTCGGCCAACCCCATATCCACCGGCCCGTTCGAGCTCACCAAGCTCGACGTCGGCGTCGCCGCGTCCGTGCGCAAGCGCCCGGAAGGATCGTGGTGGGGCGGCAAGGTCTTCCTCGACGGCATCGACTGGATCGACTACGGCACGGATTCGGCCGCCACTGTGTCCGCCTTCGAAGCCGGCGAAATCCATCTCAACGGGCAGACGCAGTCTTATGACGTCGATCTGCTCGACAAGCTCGGGCTGAAGAAGTCCGAGATCGTCACCGCGGCGACCGTGGTCGCGCGCTGCAATGTCGGCGCCAAGCCCTATGACGACAAGCGGGTGCGCAACGCCATTCAGCTGGCCGTGGACAACGAGACGGTGCTGCAGCTCGGCGCGAACGGCATGGGCATCGTTGCCCAGAACGACCATGTCGGCCCGATGCATCCCGAACATGCCGACCTGCCGCCGGTCAGGCGCGATGCCGCAAAGGCCAGGGCCCTGCTTGCCGAAGCCGGGCAGCTCGACTTCGAATTCGACCTGATCTCGGTGGAAGCCGACTACCGCAAGGAAAGCGCCGATGTGGTCGCCCAGCAGATGCGCGATGCCGGCTTCAAGGTGAAGCGCACCGTCATCCCGGAAGCGGCATTCTGGAACGACTGGACGAAATACCCGTTCGCGACCACGAACTGGAACGCGCGACCGCTTGGCATCCAGACCTATGCGCTTGCCTATCGGAGCGGCTCGGCCTGGAACGAAACCGGCTTCGCCGACCCGGACTTCGACGCCAGGCTTCAGAAAGCCAACGCCATCGCCGATGCCGGCCAGCGCCGCGTGCTGATGAAGGAACTGCAGACGATCCTGAGGGACTCCGGCATCATCGTCCAGCCCTACTGGCGAAAGCTGTTCTGCCACATGAAGCCCACCCTGATGGGCTATCAGATGCACCAAGCCTATGAGCAGGATTTCACCCAGGCCTGGCTGGCGGCCTGATCTCCGAAGTCCGGCCGCGATCGGAGCGGCGCGCGAATGCGGGCCGCCCCGTTCGTATCCGGTCATCGCAGAAGCTGCCCACCCGAGGCAGCGGCCTCGCTCGCGCAAGTCGGGCCACGCAAGGGACATGTCGCGCAAACACGCCCGCAGCTCCCGCGTTTTGCCTCGCCGGCAATTTCCAGCCGCAGGATTCCGGCGGACACGTGCCCGGCTTGATGCGTGGGCGTCTGGGTTTGGGTGTTCGCCATGTCGCAAGCTCCAGCTTCACTGCCAGCAGCTTACTTTTGCGAAATTCAAACGGAACCCGTTTAGATCGGCAATTACTTTCCCCCAAATCGGGAAAAGCGGGGAGCTGCTCTCAGCTCGCCTCGCGCATCGCCTCGGCGGCCTGCAGGTCGACCGAGACCAGCTGGCTGACGCCCTGCTCGGCCATGGTGACGCCGAAGAGGCGGTCCATGCGCGCCATGGTGATCGGGTTGTGGGTGATGATGACGAAGCGCGTCTCCGTCGTCTTCGCCATCTCTTCCATCAGGTTGCAGAAGCGCTCGACATTGTGGTCGTCGAGCGGCGCGTCGACCTCGTCGAGCACGCAGATCGGCGCCGGATTGGTGAGGAACACGGCGAAGATCAGCGACATCGCCGTCAGCGCCTGCTCGCCGCCGGAAAGCAGCGTCATGGTTTGCGGCTTCTTGCCGGGCGGTCGGGCGAGGATTTCGAGACCGGCCTCCAGCGGATCTTCCGACTCGATCAGCTGCAACTCGGCCGTGCCACCGCCGAAGAGATGCGAGAACAGCCGCTGGAAATGGCCGTTGACCACCTCGAAGGCCGAAAGCAGCCGCTCGCGGCCTTCGCGGTTGAGGCTCTGGATCGCCTGGCGCAGTTTCCTGATCGCCTCGATGATGTCCTCGCGCTCGGAAACGATGGTCTCCAGCCGGTCGGACAATTCCTTCTGCTCCTCCTCGGCGCGCAGATTGACGGCGCCCAGCCGCTCGCGCTCGATCTTCAGCCGGTCGAGCTGGCGCTCGATCTCGGCCATGTCGGGCATCGGATCGTCGGCTTCGAGCCCGGTGTGCTTGATGACCAGATGCGGCGGCGTGTTCAGCGCTTCCTGGATGCGCGCCTCGACCTCGGCGCGCCGCTCGTCGGCGGCGGTGAGCCGCTCCTCGGCGCGAACGCGGGTCTCGCGCGCCTCGGCGAGCGACTGGATGGCGGCGGTCGCGGCCTTGTCGAGCTCTGCCTGCTTGTTCTCCGCTTCCTGCAGACGGTCGCCGGCTGCCTGGCGCAACGCCTCGGCCTCGGAAAGCTGGGTCAGCAAGGCGCGGCGCTTGGCGTCGATCTCATCCGGCGCATCCGCCAGCCGCTCGCGCTCGGCTTCGGCCTCGGCCTTGCGCTCGCCGAGCGCCGCGATCTGCGTCGAGGCGTTTTCGGCGCGCTCCAGCCAGTTCTTGCGCTCGGCGGCGATGGCGTCCAGCCGGCGTAGGCGCGCCTCGGCCTCGCGCCGCAGCCCGTCATGCACGGCGCGTGCGTCGGCAAGCGTGGCCCGGTCGCGCGAGACATTGGCGGAAGCCTGTTCGAGCTGCAACTGCAGGTCGCCGAGATCGGGCGCGTCCTTCAGCATCTCCTCGGCTTCGAGGAAGGCAGCTTGCGTTTCCTCATGGCTTTCGACGATGCGCGCGCGGGCGTCGTCCAAGGCAGCGCGGCGGCTGACCAGCTCGCCACCGGCCTTCTCGGCCTCGGCCAGCGCGTTGCGGGCGGCATCCAGCGCATGCTGGGCGTCGCGGCCGGCCTGGCGCGCATTGCGCTCGGCTTCGCTCGCCTGGCGCATCGCCTGCTCGGCATGCGCCAGCGCTTCCTCGGCCTCGCGCACGACGCGCGTCGCCTGCACGGCCTCGGCATCGAGCTCTGCCAGACGGTTCTTCTGCGCCAGCCGCAGCGCGGCGGCGGTCGGGGCGTCGGCGCTCGCGGTCAGGCCATCCCAACGCCACAGCGCGCCATCGCGGCTGACCAGTCTCTGGCCTGGAGCCAGAAGCGCTTGCAGCCGGCGGCCATCAGCGGCGTCGACGATGCCGATCTGCGCCAGGCGGCGCGCGAGCTGCGCCGGCGCGCGCACGACGCTCGCCAAGCTCTTCACGCCTTCGGGCAGCGACGCATCGCCGGGCTGCACCGCGCTCTCGCCCCAATGCACCGGGGCGCTGCGGTCGAGCGGGACGTCAAGGTCCTCGCCAAGGGCCGCGCCAAGCGCGGTTTCGTAACCGCGCTCGACGCTGATCTGCTCAAGCACCGAAGGGAAAAGATCGCCGCCGCTGGTGGCGTTGAGGATCTTCGCCAGCGTGCGCGCTTCCGTCTCGATACGCGCCAGTTCCGCCCTTGCGTCCTGCAGCGGAGGCCTTGCGGCGTTCTCAGCGGCGCGTGCCTCGGCAACCGCCTGCTCGGCGGCAATGGCGCCGGCCTCGCTCTCTTCCAGCCGGGCCAGCGCATCCTCGACCAGAAGCCGCTTCTCGGCGGGATCCGGCAGGCCGGAAATGCGCGCGACAATATCGGAAAGCTCGCGGTCGACCTCGGCGAGCTGGCGGGCGAAGCGGTCGCGGCGCTCGGCGGTCTCGCGCAGACTGCGCTCGATCTGGTGGCGCGAAGCAGCCGCTTCGGCACGTTCGGCGGTCAGCGCGGCAAGTTTTGCTTCGCTTTGCGACAGCGTCGCGCCGGCCTGTTCGAAAGCGGCGCGCGTGGTCGCCTCGCGCTCGGCCGCGCCGGCGTTTTCCGAATTGAGTCCGGCTTCCTCCGCGCGCAGGCGCTCGAGGATATCGGCGTTGTCGCGCACCATCCGCTCCTCGCGGGCGATGTCGGCGTCGAGCTGCTGCAGGCGGCGCTCGAGCTCGGTCTGGCGGGCGCGGATGCGGCCGGCCTCTTCCTCGATCTGCGTCTTGGCGATCGACAGGCGCTGGAAGGCGGCGGCCGCGGCGGCTTCAGCGTCGCGCAGGTCGGGCAGCCGGTGCGCGGCGATGCCTTGCTCCCGGGCGGCCGCCATCTGGGCGGCTGCGCGGTCGCCGACCAGCGTGGTGGCGACCGCTAGCGCGGAGCGCGCCTCGCCTTCCTGGGTCTTGGCCAGCGTCCAGCGCAGATGCAGGAGCGTCGCTTCGGCCTTGCGGATATCGGCCGAGAGGTTCTTGAAGCGCGAGGCCTGGCGCGCCTGGCGCTTCAGGCTTTCGATCTGGCCTTCCAACTCACCGACGACATCGTCCAGCCGCTCGAGGTTCTGCTCGGCGCCCTTCAGCCTAAGCTCTGCCTCATGGCGGCGCGTGTGCAGGCCGGAGATGCCGGCGGCTTCTTCGAGCAGCGCGCGGCGCGCCTGGGGTTTTGCCTGGATCAGCTCACCGATGCGGCCCTGCCCGACCATGGACGGCGAACGGGCGCCGGTCGACTGGTCGGCGAAGAGAAGCTGCACGTCCTTGGCGCGCGCTTCCTTGCCGTTGATGCGGTAGAGCGAGCCCGCCTCGCGCTCGATGCGGCGCGACACCTGCAGTTCATCGGCATCGTTGAAGGCGGAAGGCGCGGTGCGGTCGGTATTGTCGAGGAAAAGCGTGACTTCGGCGGTGTTACGCGCCGGGCGCGCGCCGGAGCCGGAGAAGATCACATCGTCCATGCCGGACGCGCGCATGTTCTTGTAGGAGCTTTCGCCCATCACCCAGCGCAGCGCTTCTACGAGGTTCGACTTGCCGCAGCCGTTCGGCCCGACAATGCCGGTCAACCCGCGTTCGATGACGAACTCGCCGGGCTCGACGAAGGATTTGAAACCGAGGAGGCGAAGGCGCGAAAATTTCATTCGCGC
>RXJA01000457.1 GCA_003963455.1 Hyphomicrobiales bacterium | reverse complement strand
TCGACAGTGCGCTTCAGCGCGCCGGAAATCTCGCTCACCGTGTATTCGGTGGCGTTGCTGCGTGATTCGGTTGCTGTTTCACTCATTGTGCGATTGGGGAGCGCTTATCGGCGCGCGTCAAGCCGGGACAAACCTCGCTAATATTATAACGCGATTTTAAGCCCGATTTGCTTTGACTGGCCCGCCAGGAGAACCGGCCGGGGACGTGATGAGCGTACGCCACAACAGCAGCCCGTTGACGCGTCAGGTCACGCTGACCGTGCTGACGCTCGCCGCCTTCGCATTGGTCATCGTCGCGGGCTTCGGCTTCTACGCCGCTGCCCAGTCCGACGAGGCCTCGCTCGAACGGCAGAAGATTTTCATCGCCGATGGCCTGAAGGACCGGATTGCCGAGGTCCAGCGCGAGCAGGAAAGCGTGACGGTCTGGGACGATTCAGTAACCAATGTGAGGGCGGGCAACCAGGCCTGGATCGAGGAAAACCTCAGCACCTGGATGTACACGTACTATGGGCACAACCGTGTCTATGTTCTCGATGCCGCCAACCATGCGATCCACGCCATGTGGGAGGGCAAGGTCGTCGAGGCATCGGCCTTCGGCGCGGATGAGCCCGAACTGCGGCCGACCATCGATAAGCTGCGCCACCTATTGGCTGCGCCACCGAAGGCCGACGCTTCCGGCCAGCCGGCCAAGATGGTCGCGCAGGATCTTGTCTCGCTCCAGGGGAAGCCCGCGATCCTGAGCATCATGCCGTTGGTGCCGAGCTCGGACCGCGTCACCCAGGCGCCGGGCACGGAATATCTGCATGTCTCGGTCGAGTTCATCAATGACACCGTCATCGGCAAGATCGCGGCAAAATACCTGCTCGAGGGCGCGCGCCTTGTGCCGTTGTCGCAGCCGGTTGGCGCGGCGGCAGTGCCGCTCGTCGATTCCCATGGCGTCATCCTCGGCTATGTCGGCTGGGACCAGGAGCAGCCGGGCCTCACCCTGATGCGCAAGATGGCGCCCGCCTTGACGCTTGCGCTGCTGGTGGCGGGCGGTGTCCTGGTGTTCCTGCTGCACAGGTTGCGCCGGACCTCGGCCGCGCTGCAGACAAGCCAGGACCAGGCGCAATATCTCGCCTTCCACGACACGCTCACCGGTCTGCCCAACCGGGCGCTGTTCGAGGATCGTTTGCGGCGCACACTCCTGTTCGCCGGCCAGGACGGAACGCGCGTGGCGCTGCTTTACCTTGATCTCGATCGCTTCAAGCACATCAACGACACGCTCGGTCATCCGGCCGGCGACGAGCTCGTGCGCCAGACGGCAGCGCGGCTCAAGCAAACGATTCGTGAAGTCGATACCGTCGCGCGGCTCGGCGGCGACGAGTTCGCCATCATCCTGCTCGACATCCCGGACGCCGTAAGTGCCGAAGACATCGCCGAAAGGCTGCTGTCGAAGCTGCGAGAATCGTTCAGGCTGATCGACGACCAGGTCTTCGTCAGCGCGAGCATCGGCATCGCGCTGTCATCCGGATCGGACAGCGACGCGGACGACCTGCTGCGAAAGGCCGACATCGCCCTCTACGAGGCCAAGAAAAATGGTCGCGGCCGTTACGAGGTGTTCGCCGGCGACATGGACGATCTCCTGTTGCGCAAGCGCAAGGTCGAGTCGGAACTGCGCAAGGCGCTGGATGGCGAGGGCGGCATAAAGCTCGCCTATCAGCCGGTCTTCGCGGCCGACGGCCGTAGGATATTGGGGGCCGAAGCACTGATCCGTTGGGGGCATGAAGTGCATGGCGCCTTGCCCGTGGCGCAATTCATCGCGATCGCCGAGGAGCGCGGCCTCATCGGTGAGCTCGGCAAATGGGTGCTGAGCGAGGCCTGCCGCTTCGCCGTCGGGACCGAATTGCCATGGATTGCCGTCAACATATCGCCGATGCAGCTGCGTGACGTCGGCTTTGCCGAAGATGTCGCCGGGATTCTGCGCGAAACCGGGCTCGACCCGTCACGCCTGCAGCTCGAGACCACCGAAGGCGTGCTGATCGAGCACAATGAAACCATCGGCACGGCGATTGCCACGCTGCGCCAGTCCGGCGTGCGCATCGTGCTCGACGATTTCGGCACCGGCTATTCGTCGCTGAGCTATCTGCGCCGCCACGCGATCGACAAGCTGAAGCTCGACCGGTCCTTCGTGCGCCTTCTCGACGAGGACCAAAGCGCCCGCGCAATCGCCAAGACACTGATCGAGCTGGCGCTGGCGCTGAATGTCGAGGTGACCGCCGAAGGCGTCGAGACCGACATGCAAAAGGCCCTGTTGGTCGGCATGGGCTGCCAGCAACTGCAGGGCTATCTGCTATCGCCGCCGCTGGAGCCCGGCCAGTTGCTTGCGTTGCCGGGTGTTTCATCCGCCGACCGGGAACGCTCCGCAGTTCGAGCTTAACCTACCAGCCAGGCATGATTTGGTTCGCCTTGACCCGCTTCATCTTGGCGAAGGCGAGCGCGGCGAAGTCGAAGCTTCCTGCCTCTTCGCTGACTGGAACGGAAATGTTGTCGAGGCTCTCGGCGATGTGGCGGGCCAAGGCGTCGACGATCTCAGGCTGCGAGGTCTGGCCACGCATGATACCGATGCGGCAGTCCGGCAACTGGCCGAACCCGTCGGCCTCGCCGAGCACGCGCATGCCGGGCCTCAGCGCGCATTCCGGCAGCACCGAGACCGCCAGGCCGGAAAGCACGGCAGCGGTGATCACCGTGGCCGAGAAGCTGGAGAACAGAACGCGATATTCGCGGTTCTGGCGGTCGAGCACGTCGACGGCGGCCCGCCGCCAGATACAGTTCGGCCGGCCGAAAGCCATCGGCAGGATTTCCTGTTCATGCGTGGCGTGGTTGGCCGAGGTCACCCACAGAAGCGGCTCGCGCCGCACCACTTCCGACTGGCCGCGCGTGTCGTTGTGGGTCACCAGCGCCAGGTCGAGATTGCCGCGCTTGATGTGCTCGACCAGCCCCGGCGTCGGCTCGCAGACGACCGTCAGCTCGACACGCGGGTTGGAGCGCGAGAAGCGCGCCATGATCTCGGGCAGGAAGCGGTCTGCATAGTCGTCGGGCGTGCCGATGCGGATCGTGCCTTCGAGCCGCTGGTCGTCGAAGGCAGCAAGCGTCTCGCGGTTGAGGTAGATCAGCCGCCGCGCATAGGAAAGCAGCCTGTCGCCTTCCTCGGTCAGCTTGTTGGTGCGGCCGTCCTTTTCGAAAAGCGGCTTGCCGATCCGCTCTTCCAGCCGCCGCATCTGCATCGACACTGCCGACTGCGTGCGATGCACCTCCTCGGCCGCGCGGGTGAAGCTCCCCGTATCGGCGATCGAGATGAAGGTTTGCAACTGATCGAGGTCGAGCGGCGCTTTCATCGGTCCAACCCATCATTGATGTTGATGTTACAGATTAAAAACATTCGTTGGATTAATCAATCGCGTGATGGCAAATTGCGATTGTGCACATGACAGCATGTGCATGGAAACCGGAACGGCGCTTCTCCCAAGGCGCCGGTTGCATGGTTTCGTCCGCTCGACTCCTGAAGGGAGACTGACATGACCACGATTGAATTCGCTTCCGAGACCCCGCGCATCACCACGCGTCCGGCCGTTGCGACGCGTGTGGTCAATGCTCTCGCCAACGCTTATGTCGCCTGGAAAAATCGCCGCGCCTTCTATCGCCTGGGCGAGATGTCGGATGCTGAGCTTGCCGATATCGGCCTGACCCGCGCCGACCTTCACGTTGCCGTCGCCGTGCCATTCGGCCGCGACCCGACCGTGATGCTACGCGCGATTGCCAGCGAGCGTGCCGACACGATCGAAGATCTCGCCCGTCAGGTTGCCTGAACGGCCGCGCCGCCTGGATTTACCGGTCGCGTTGAACCTTTTCACGGCTCGGCGCGACCAAGTCTCATGCAGGCTCCCACACTCCCTGCCGGTTCCCCGCCGGCCAGCCTGCACATTGCCCGGTTCCTCCTCCAGGACCGGGCATTTTTTTGGTATGCCGATATTCTGGTGAGGCCGGCCTGCAAATGCCGGTCTCCTGCGCTTCCGGTGCTCACGTACTTAAGTACGTTCCGCTCCGGTTCTCGGAAACCAGCATTTTCGTCGCGGCCTGGCCTGAATCTCGACACACCTTGGGCTGTGCGAGACCTACCGCCGGTCCATGTCACGCTTGAACTGGTCGAAGATCGTGCCGACGTTCTTTTCATACTCGTCGCGTTGCTGCGCGCCGGTCTCGAACATCTTGCCGAAGATGTCGTCGAACGGGTTTCGCGGCCGGCCGCTCGGGTTGGTCTGCGGCTGTTGCGGAGCGCTCTGCTGCGGCTGGCGCTGTTGCGGCTGCGGGGCCGGCTGTCCACCGGGCAGGCCGAAACCGCCGCCGCCCTGGCGCAGCATCTCCTCGAAGATCTTGCCGAGCGGGTTGTCGCCATAGGGGCTTTGCGTCTGTTGTGGCTGCGTCTGCCGCGGCTGTTGCTGCGCGCCGCCGCCGAACATGTCCTGCAGCACCTTGCCGAGTGGATTTTCGCCATAGGGATTGGGTGCCTGCTGGGGCTGGCTTTGCGGCTGCGCCGCTCCGCCGCCGAACATGTCCTGCAGCACTTTGCCGAGCGGATTCTCACCATAGGGATTGGGCGCCGATTGCGGCGCGGGCCGCGTTTGCGGCGCAGGCGCGAGGCCGCCCTGTCGCATCATCTCCCCGATGATCTCGCCGAGCGGATTGCCGCTGCCGCCGAAGCCGCCGGCCGCCTGCATCTGCCCGCCACCCAATTGATTGTTGGTCTGATTGAACAGTCCGCCCATCATCATCGAGGCCATGGCCGGCAGCATCTGCTGCAGCACCTGCTGGCTCAGCCCCGTCGCCTGCGCGGCTTGGGCAGCCACCGCGCGGGAAAGGTCTTTCGAACCGAACAGATGGCCGAGAATGCCGTTGCCCTCGTCGATGCCTTGCGGCGAAAATGCTCTGGCGGCGTCCTCGAAATACTTGGCGTGCTGGCCGCTCGCCATTGCCGTCATGAAGGCGCCGAGACCATAAGGATCGGCCGTGTTGCGCTGGAGCCCCTGTGAGAAGGCGGGCAGCAGCGCCTGGACCGCGGCCTGCGTCTGCTGCATCGAAAGCCCATATTGCTGGGCCAGCGCCTGCATGCCGGCGCCGTTCTGGGCCTGGGTGAAAATGTCGAGCAGGGAAGGCATTGGATTCTCCTCCGACAATATCCTCGCCGGAGAGCCTAGTTCGTTTCCATCACCGATTGAAGCGGCTTTTGCTGCCCAACCGCTCGGCGCATGCCGGACGGTTAATAGGCATATTCCATGAACACCGGCTCGATCGAGCCGCCCCAGCGCGTGTGGTAGGCCGACAGCATCTCCTCGGCGCTGGTGGTGCCGCGCGACACGACCTCGTCCAGCGTGTTGAGGAACGACGTCTCGTCGTAACCGTCGCGGTTCTTCTTGCCGCGGTTCTTCAGGCCCATGCGCGAGATGGCGAGCACGTCGCGGGCGACGTCGCGCAAGGTGGCGTTGCGGAACGGCGCGGCAATGCCGAGTTCCGGCACCGCGTTGCGCATCGCCAGTGCCTCCTGGTAGGTCCAGCTTGCGGTCAGCGCCTCGGCGGCGTCCAGCGCCTGCTCGTCATAGAGTAGCCCGACCCAGAAAGCGGGCAGGGCGCAGATGCGGCGCCACGGGCCGCCATCGGCGCCGCGCATTTCGAGGAAGCGCTTCAGACGCACGTCGGGGAACAGGGTCGAGAGATGGTTCGCCCAGTCGCCCATCGTCGGCAGGCCGTCGGGGATTTCATTGCGCGCCGCGCCCGCCATGAACTGGCGGAAGGTAAGGCGCGTCATGTCGTGATACTGGCCGTCGCGGATGACGAAATACATCGGCACGTCGAGCGCCCATTCGACATAGTCGGCGAAGCCGAACTCGGGCGAGAAGCAGAATTCGAGCATGCCCGAGCGCTGGTTGTCGGTATCGCGCCAGATGTCGCCGCGCCAGCTCTGCAGCCCGTTCGGCCGGCTCTCGGTGAAGGGCGAGTTGGCGAACAGCGCCGTCGACAGCGGCTGCAGCTTCAGCGACACCTGCATCTTGCGGCGCATGTCGGCTTCGCTCTCGAAGTCAAGGTTCACCTGGATCGTGCAGGTGCGGTACATCATGTCGAGGCCCTTGGTGCCGACCTTCGGCATGTAGCGCGTCATGATCTCGTACCGCGACTTCGGCATTTTTGGCGTGTCGGCGAGCGACCATTTCGGGCTGCCGCCAAGGCCGAGGAAGCGGATGCCGAGCGGTTCGGCGATCTCGCGCACCTGCGCCAGATGCGCGTTGCCCTCGCGGCAGGTCTGGTGGATAGACTCCAGCGGGGCCCCGGAAAGCTCGAACTGGCCACCCGGCTCCAGCGAGATCGCGCCTTGGCCGGTCGGCTCGACAAGGCCGATGATGCGGCCGGCATCCATGATCGGATCCCAGCCGAGCTTCTCCTGCATGCCTTCGAGAATGGCGCGGATGCCGCGCTCGCCGCCATAGGGCACAGGCGCGTTGCCGTCGACATAGAACGGGAACTTCTCGTGCTCGGTGCCGATGCGCCATTTCTCGCGCGGCTTGTTGCCGGCGGCGAGATACTCGACGAGTTCGTCGACGCCTTCGATGGGACTGGAGTCGGTTGTGTCGCGCGCCATGAAGCCCCTCCCGAGCGCATTGCCCCGGAAATCGGCATCGACTTCCTCAAGGCGTCTGCACAGATACGTAAGTGTTACAGCGCCCTTCGTGCGTCGAAAAGCATGCGCGAGTGCTGCAGGGGCCGGACGGCCGCCGGCGCTAGATGGACGAAATGCCGTCGGCCGATCAAGCAAAAAATCCTGAGCCACGGCTCAACTGGATTTGATCACCAGTCGCCGATGGTTGCCTGCATCACGGCTAGCGCCGCCACCGCCGCCGTGTCGGCGCGCAGGATGCGCGGCCCAAGCGGAATGGCGGTGACGAAGGGCAGCGCCCTCAGCATCCTGCGCTCATCGTCGGAAAATCCGCCCTCGGGTCCGACCAGCAGCGCAAGTTTCTTCTCCTTGACGGCGCGCAAGGCCGGCAGCGGATTGTTGGTCGAGGCATCCTCGTCGCAGAAGATCAGCCGCCGTTGCTTGTCCCAGTTGCCGAGCAGCCGCTCCAGCTTTTCCGCTTCGCGCACCTCCGGCACCGCCAGGATGCCGCATTGCTCGGCCGCCTCGACGACATTGGCGCGCAGCCGGTCGATGCCGGGCTTCGCCACCTGCGTGTGCTGGGTGATGACCGGCTGCAATGCGCCGGCGCCCATCTCCACGGCCTTCTGCACCAGGTAGTCGAGCCGGCCTTGCTTCAGCGGCGCGAAGCAATAGACGAGATCGGGCAGCGGCGGCTGCGGCCGCTGCAGTTCCAGCACTTTCAGCCGGACCGCCTTCTTGGATCTGGCGGCGATCGCAGCCGACCATTCGCCGTCGCGGCCGTTGAAAAGCAGTACCTCGGCGCCTTCACCGAGCCGCAGCACATGGGCGAGATAATGGCTCTGCTGCTGGCTGGCGTCGAATTCGAGGCCGGGCCCGAGATCGTCCGGCACGAACAGCCGCTGCATTTTGTAGTTGGCGCGCATGGCCCAAGCAGGTTCCGCAAAAGTGTCCCCGCGGTTTTGCGATCAGAACCTGCGAAAAACAAGGGAATCTAGGCAGATATTTGCGGGCCATCCCGCGAATATCTGCCTGGCAATGAGCGAAGCTCCCCGGACAAGTCGTACGGAAAAGACGACATGCGAAGGTCGGAACGCCAATGGCGGTTCGCCGTGCGATCATACAAGCTGGGAGCCAGGAATTGCGAGGGATCCATGAGCAAGATTACACGTGGCGGCTGCCTATGCGGCGCCATTCGCTACGAATTGCTTGGCGAACTGCGTCCGATCGTTGCCTGCCACTGCAATCAATGCAGGAGGGCCAGCGGCCATTTCGCGGCAGCCACTCAGATCGAACAGGCACAGGCGGCAATTACGGGCGATACATTGCGTTGGTACAAATCGTCCGAACATGCCGAGCGAGGCTTCTGTTCCGTATGCGGCGGCAATCTGTTCTGGCGCCGATTCGGCAGTCCTTTCGTATCTGTCTGGGCCGGAACCATCGACGGCAAGACCGGTCTCAAGATGGAACGCCAGCTTTATCCGGAATCGGCCGGTGACTATTACGATCTGCCGGCGGTGCCGATCGTGTCGCAATCGGATCTGAAATAATTGCGCTCAGGCCGCCCAGACAGGGCGATATCCGGCGCGGAGCACGGCTACGGTTGTCGGTGGCGTGATCATGATCGCATTGGCCAGTTCCGGCGCGTCCAGCGGGATCGCCGGTTTATAACCGCCGAAGCTCCAGGGCAGGGCTGAACCGTTAAGCAGCGCGTAGGATTTGCTGCCCACGCCGACCATGGCGCCACCTGGGAGGCTGGCGAGCGACGCGGGATCGAGCCTTACCCCCTGTCCGCCTGAAGCCAGCCGCTCCTTGTGCAGCCGTTTGTCCACCATCGGCGCCCGCGGCTCGCCAACCCCGAAGGCCGTGCCGAAGCGGCCGACGAAGTCGGTCGCCCGTTCGCGCCGGCAGAAGAAGCAGGGCCGATGACCGGCGGCCAAGGCCGTCACCTCGTCGAGGAAGAACAGTTCCGTCCAGCCGGCCTTGCCTACCAATTCACCATTAACTTGGCGGTTGCGGCCCATCGGTTCGCGCCGCACATTTCGGAACCGGCACACGCAGATGATCCAGGCCTGCAAGGCCCAGCGCTTCCTCAGCAGAGTCTTGGTCTCGGGGTCGTGGATGATGCCGCGATTGCCGGTGAACAGGCCGCGTGCCGGCACGGCATGGATCGCGCCGAAGGGATCGACCCGGTTCTGCAGTGGCATAGTTTTCTCTCTCGATCCGCATCTTGGCTGAAACGCGGGTCGCATGATATCGCTCGCCCAGCATTTTCATGTCAGCAGGATTCTAGATGCGCGTGCTGGTGGTCCAGAACTACGACAATACCGGCCTCGGTCAGGTCGGTGCCGCTCTG
>RXJA01000091.1 GCA_003963455.1 Hyphomicrobiales bacterium | reverse complement strand
CTCCGCCAGCGACTGGCATCTCTATCACTGGATGAACCTGGCAATGTCGGGCGCCGGCATGGTCACCGTCGAGATGACCGATGTCGAGAGGCGCGGGCGCATCTCGCATGGCTGTCTCGGCCTCTATTCGGACGACAACGAAGCGGCCGCCAGGCGCACGCTCGACGCCGCCCGGCGCGTCGCCGCGCCCGGCACGAAGTTCGGCGTCCAGCTTGCCCATGCCGGCCGCAAGGCTTCCAATCGCAGACCCTGGGAAGGCGGCGGTCCGCTGCAGCCCGGCGAAGATCCCTGGCAGACGGTTTCGGCCTCGGCCATCGCCTATGACACGGGCTGGAATGTGCCGCATGCGCTGGAGGATGACGAGATCTTGCAGCTCATCGCGCGTTTCGCGCAGTCGGCGGCGCGCGCCGAACGCGCCGGCTTCGACTTTGCCGAGCTGCACGCCGCGCATGGTTATCTGATCTTCCAGTTTCTTTCGCCGCTCTCCAACCAGCGCACCGATCGCTGGGGCGGGTCGCTTGAAAACCGCATGCGCTTCCTGCTCGAGATCGCAAGGGCGGTGAAGAAAGCCGCCCCGGCAATGATGCTCGGGGCGCGCCTTTCGGTGAAGGAATGGGTCGACGGCGGCTTCGACGTCGAGGACGCGATCGAGGTGGCCAAGGCGCTGAAGGCCGAGGGCGTCGCCTATCTATGCTGCTCCAGCGGCGGCAATTCGCCCTTGCAGCAGGTACCGCCCGGCCCCGGCTACCAGGTGCATCTGGCCGAAGCAGTGCGCAAGGGCGCCGGCATTCCGACGCGCGCCGTGGGACTGATCGACGACCCGAGCCAGGCCGAGGCGATCGTCGCCGACGGTCGTGCCGACATCGTGGCGCTCGCGCGCGCATTCCTGGCCGATCCGCGCTGGGGCTGGCGCGCGGCGGCGACCTTGGGCGAGGAAATCCATCCCGCGCCGCAATTGGCGCGTTCGGTGACGACGATGCGACATTGGATTAAGGCCGCCGGCTGAGCGGGAGGAATCAGGGGCCTGAGACGTTTGGGCGCAGGCCCCTCGTCACAACTGCAACCAATTTGGCCGCTTTACGTTGGCGGCCATGATAGACAGCAAACCCTTTGAAAAGCCGGTGGTGGTCGAGCTCGGCCATGTCGGCAAATATCGCCAGATAAGCAGCACCCGCGAGGCCGCCGAGTGCCTGATGACCGTTTGGCCGCTCAATCGCGGCCAGCGCCATCGTGATGCTCTCGACACTTGCCTCAAAGCGCTGGAAGGGTATCGTTCGACAGCGGACGCCCGTCGTGCCCTTATCGAGGCGGCCAGGGAATCGGAAGTGCTGGTTCCCGAAGACAGGTTATCCGACGGAAAGCTGCACTAGAGCAATCCCAGGAAAAGTGTGAGCGGTTTTCCGTTCGGAATTGCGTATAAACAAAAAGATAGGGCGTTTCGCCGTTTCGGTGAAACGCACTAGCAGGCTTCTTAACTGGAGGATTTCATGGCGAAGCTGACTTACAAGATCGTCGAGCATGATGGCGGCTGGGCCTACAAGGTCGGCTCGACGTTTTCAGAGACTTTCCCCACGCATCAGGAGGCGCTGCGCGCCGCCGAAATCGCCTCTTCCGAGCAGCAGGTTGCCGGCACCACCGACGGCATCCAATACGAGGACGCCGAAGGAAAGTGGCACGACGAACTCGCCGACGGCCGCGACCGCCCGCAGACCGAAGTCTCGGACTGATTTTTGCGCACCCCCGCGACCGGCGATGGCCGAGCCTTCATGCCGGCCGCTGGTGGGTGCGAGAGCAATTCCAGGAAAACTGCGCAGCGGTTAGGCTCGGCGACTTCGCCGTGGCGTTCCGCTCGGAATTGCGCGACAGAGCTTGGAGCGATCCCGCGAAACGCTGAACCGCTCTAAGGGTTACTTGCCGCAGTAGTGGTCATTGACGTTTCCGTCGGCATTGGCGTCCGGTCCAGGCGTGTTCGAGGCGCATGGCCCCGCGGCCCCGGTATTGCCGAGGACGTTGAGGCCGGAAGCGTCTCCTCCCGCTATACTGCCCGTGGTGGTCCTATCGATCGGCTGCTGGCTCGAGGCTGAATTGCCGCTGTGCCACCACGACCAGTCGCCGGACGACTGAGCCATCGCCGCACCACTCATGGCCACTACGAGTGCCGAGGCTGCGATGATTTGTCTAAGCATTTGGAGTCTCCATTCTGTTCTATCGCCGGGCTTGGCCGGCGACCTGAACGAAACCCCAAGTTCAAGGCAAAGGTTCCTGCCGGAAAATCACGATAAACCAAGGTATCCGACACGTTTGTGTGACGGCTCTGTGAGCCGGCGGAGACTCAATGCCGTCCCAGTCCGCGCAAAGGTCGCCGAAACTCACTTCACGCCCGCGAAGGCGCGGGCGGCGATGCGCTGGATGAAGGCAACGACCCGTTCGGCCTCGACGAATTGCGGCATGTGACCCAGACCTTCGACCCGTTCGAAGTCGAGACCGCTGATCTTGTCCAGCATCGGCTCGCCGTGGACGGCCTCGCCGATCACCCGATCGGCGGTGCCGAACAGGATGCCTGCCGACATCGCTATTTCGCGGTAACGCTTTTCGATCCGGCCAAGGTCCTGCTCCACGGCCACGACGTCGGTGGATGTGGCGAGATAATGGGGCGGGCGCAATCCGAGCCATCCGCCGCCGGAGACCATGTAGTCCGCCGGAACCGCTTGCGGCGCGAAGATGAACCTCAGCGTCGGCTGCGCGTAACGAAGGCTGAGTGGTATCGCCACTGTATAGGCCAGAACGCGTCGCAGCAGGCGCGAGGAAATATGGAGCAGGTCGAATCCCTGACGCGCCCGCGCTTCCTGATGCGTCAGCGGCGAAAGCAGCGCGATGCCGGAAATGGCCGTCGGGTGCTCGACCGCAAGCGTAAGCGCGATGGCGCCGCCGAGCGAATGGCCGACGATCAGCGGTCGTTCCAGGCGCAGTTCCTCGATGAAGCGCCGCACGACGTCGGCCTGTTCGGGCAGCCGGCCAGCGGCGCCGCTTGACCGAACCGAATAGCCGGAGCCCGGCCGGTCGAGCGCGACCAGCCGATAGCCGGCGCCGAAGCGTCCGAACAGCGTCTGGCGGAAATGGTGGAGTTGGGCGCCCAACCCGTGCAGAAAAACGATCGGACGGCCCTCGCCTTCCTCGACATAGTGGATGCGGTTGCCATCGATCTCGACGAATTTTCCGCAGGCCGGCACCAGCCTTTCGGCCTTCGCCGCGATCCGCCAGGTTGCGAGCATCAGCGCGAGCAAGACGAGGACCGCCACAACGAGCGAGCCGGCGAGCAGCCACAAGACAATCGATATCAGCATGTTTCACCCCGATCCGACCGACCGCACCATATCCGCCATGGCCGCCGCCACAAGCGCGCATCCGGCTTTCGCATTGCGGCCGGCCTCAAGCCGCGTTATCTCAGGCGACCTTCCTGCGCCGGAGCCCGCCATGCCTGAAATCGTCACCGCCGCCATGCTCGTCATCGGCGACGAGATCCTTTCCGGCCGCACCAAGGACAAGAACATCGGCCACCTTGCCGACATCATGACGGCGATCGGCATAGACCTGAAGGAAGTGCGCATCGTCCCCGACGAGGAGGATGAGATCGTCGCGGCGGTGAATGCCGTGCGCGCCCGCTATGGCTACGTCTTCACCACCGGCGGCATCGGCCCCACGCATGACGACATCACCGCCGACTCGATCGCGAAGGCCTTCGGCGTGCCTTGCGAATACGACGCCAAGGCCTACGCGTTGCTCGAAGCAAGCTACGCCCAGCGCGGCATCGAATTCACCGAAGCGCGCAAGCGCATGGCGCGCATGCCGCGCGGCGCCGACATCATCGACAACCCGGTCTCGGTCGCGCCGGGCTTTCGCATCGGCAACGTCCATGTCATGGCCGGCGTGCCGTCGATCTTCCAGGCCATGCTCGACAATGTCGTGCCGACGCTCAAGGCGGGCACCAGGATGCTGTCGGCCACGGTACACTGCCCCTTCGGCGAGGGTTTGATCGGCGGGCCGCTGGCCGACATCCAGAAGGCGCATCCCGACACCATCATCGGCTCCTATCCCAAATATGGCGACGGCAAGTTCTGGACCGAACTCGTCGTCCGCGCCCGAAGCGAGGAAGCGCTCGAGGCCGCGCGCAAGGACGTCGAGGCGATGGTGGCGGGCTTCGCCAAGGCAGGCTGACCTCCGGAACCGGATAGGCTTTACTGGCGTTTCTGGAAGGCTACCCTGTTGGGGGCCAAGGCGTGGCCGCGCCAGCAGATTTGAGGGACGTCATGCGCTTCAAGACAATCGTCGCCATTTTGCAGAACGAACAGGACGCCGAGCGCGTTCTCGATTGTGCCCTTCCGCTCGCCGACAGGTTCGAGAGCCACCTCGTCGGCATCCATGCCGAGGCGCTCCCCGTCCCCTACACATCGGCCACCGGCTTCCCGGATACCGAGTTCCTGCAGGTCTCGGCCGAGATGAACAAGGAGCGCGCCGACAAGCTGCAGGCGTTTTTCCTGAAGCGGGTCGAGGAGTCCGGCCTGTCCTTCGAATGGCGAAGCCTGGAAAGCTTCTCCGGTGACAGCGCGCTGACCGGCATATCGAGCGTGCGCGCCGCCGATCTGATCATTGCCGCGCAGCGTGACACCGGCGGCGACCCGAGCGCCGATGTCGACACACTGGTCTACGATGCCGGCCGGCCGGTGCTGGTCGTGCCCCACGCCGGACCGCTGATCACCACCTTCAGACGTGTGCTCCTTGCCTGGAACGGCAGCAAGGAAGCGGCTCGCGCCGCTTTCGACGCCCTGCCCTTCATCGCCGAGGCCGACAAGACGGACATTCTCGTCATCGACCCGCCTGAGACGCTGGACGAATCTCCGGAAGCGGCCGGCGCCGAGATCGCCGCGGCGTTGTCGCGCCATGGCGCCAATGTCAGCGTTTGCGTGCAGAAATCGGATGGTTCCTCGATCGACGACATCATCCAGGCCCGGATAACGGAGTCCGGCGCCGACCTTCTGGTGCTTGGCGCCTACAGCCACTCCTGGCTGCGCCAGCTTCTGTTCGGCGGCGTCACCCGCACCGTGCTGCGTACGATGAACGTGGCGGCCTTCCTGTCGCGTTGAGCGTGTCCGCCGGAAGTGGGGCCCCGTTCCAGGGTGGCGCGGGCGCTAACCCAAAGGGCATCGCTCGAATTCGGATGAGCGCGGTGCCTGAGTCCACAGCCATCGCCTGCCCCTGCCCTTGCCAAGCCTGGCGCTTTCCGGCTAATTCCGCCTGCATTCCACCGATTTTGCGCGCCATGGCGCGCCTTGCGGAGTGCGTGAACCATGTCCCTTCCCGAAAAAGCCTTTCCCGTCTCCTGGGACCAGTTCCATCGTGACGCCCGCGCGCTTTCCTGGCGGCTTTCCGGCGCCAGCAAGGGTCAATGGAAAGCGATCGTCTGCATCACCCGCGGCGGCCTGGTGCCGGCGGCCATCATTGCGCGCGAGCTGGGCATCCGCGTCATCGAGACGGTGTGCGTCGCCTCCTATCATGACTACACCAGCCAGGGGCAGTTGCAGGTCCTGAAGGAGATTTCGCCCCCGCTGCTCGCCGATGAAGGGGCCGGCGTGCTCATCATCGACGACCTGACCGATACCGGCAAGACCGCCGGCATCGTACGCGCCATGATGCCTAAGGCGCATTTCGCGACCGTCTATGCCAAGCCGAAGGGCCGGCCGCTGGTCGACACTTTCGTCACCGAGGTCAGCCAGGATACATGGATCTATTTTCCGTGGGACATGGGCTTCACTTATCAAAAGCCGATCGCTGACGATCATGCCGGCTGAACAGCAGCCATCGCGGACGATCACCTGGCTGAGCGCCGTCATATCTTCCTAAGATGCCTCGAAGGCGCGTCGTGTAGTCGTGCCGATTGGCACGACTACTTTATGAGCCCGACCTTTTCTGGTGGCATTTCCCGACAGAGTGAAGTTTTTTACTTTTAAAGCCCACAATTCGCCGTAAGATTCGTAAGGTGGCAAACGATTCTGGGGGCTGGGGCAGCTTCTTCTCATGTTGACGAGGCCGGCATCGCACAATCAGATGGCTGAAAGAGTCCGGCGACTCTTCGGCAAGGCGCCCTGTCGCCTGCAGGTTGCCGCCTTGCCTTGGCGTGAAGGCGAGAACGGCATCGAGATCATGCTGATCACCAGCCGCGATACCGGGCGTTGGGTTCTCCCCAAGGGTTGGCCAGAGGCCAGGGAACCGCTTTGCGAGGCGGCCGCCCGCGAGGCCGGTGAGGAAGCCGGCTTGCGCGGCACCGTCTCGCATCTTGAAGCCGGCCGCTATTTCTATGCCAAGGTCCTTGGCTCCGGCGAGGAAGTACCCTGCGAGGTGCTGGTCTTTCCACTGCATGTCGACCGCGTCGCGGATCGTTGGAAAGAGAAGCGCGCGCGAACGCGCAAATGGGTTGGCGCCATCGAAGCCGTCCAAATGGTCAACGAACCGGACCTTTGCCAGATCATCGACGGCTTTTGCGCCGCGCTGCGCAAATTCGCCTGAGTCAAAGCAATTCCAGGAAAAGTGCGAAGCGGTTAAAGCATGTCTCCCGAAAGTGGGAACCGGTTTCGGGATAAAGACATGCTTAGAATCAAAGACCTAGAGCGCATCAAGCGAATCTGAAAGATCGCGACGCGCTTTAGGCGCGGCGACTTCGCCGTCGCCTTCCGTCCCGAATTGCGGCATGCAAGAATCGTCAGGCACGGCCGAAGTCGTCGGAACTGAGCCGGGTCCAGCGATCGCCCATCAGCCCGCCGATGAAAATATCGCCGGAGCGGACCGCCTCCGTGACCTCGGCGATGCGCGAGCGGACCATCGTGCCTCCGGCATAGCGGAAGAAGAGACCGTTGTAGCCGAAGAGCTGAGGCAGGAACCTGCTTTGTGTCTGCCCGATGAGGCCCGCGCAGCCCATCTCCCGCGCAGCCGCGACAAGGCCATCCAGCGTCGCGCCCCAGTGAAGTCCGGACGCCTGGATCTGCAGCAGGTTCGCGATGCCGCCGGGCTGCCCGTAGAAGGCATGGCAACCGAGCATCTTGCCTGCTTCGTCGTAAGTCCCGCCGAAATGAAGCGGCCCGTCGGCCCGCTTTTCGGCCGCCGACGCCAGCAGCCGCGGCAGTTCGCCATCCTTCCAACTCGGCCGAAGAGCATAATCGGACATCAGTGCCGGCAGCCGCTCAGCGAACTGCGCGGCGTCGATCCGCTCATGGTGGATTCGTCGCGACGATGAAGCAGCCTGGACCGGAGGCTCGAACCGTCTTCCTGCGAGAGCGTCGAACGCTCGCGCGCAGGGGCCGAGCGCCAGGCGAGCCAGCCCGGGCCATTTGCGCTGCAGCAAGGCGGCGGCCATGGCGCCCGGCCGAAAAACACAGGTCCATTCCAGACAATGCACCGGCAAGAGCTGGTACTTCATCGGGCGCGCGAAGGCCAAGGATGTCCGATTGGCCGAATCGGTCAGGTATAGGTCGAATTCGCCCTGATGCAGGGCGCGCAGCAATTGCGGCCCGGCCCAGCCGTGATCGGTGTTGGAATCGGTCATGAACGGACCGATGATGGCCGCGTTCAATGCCGTTCCGTTGAGCTGGTAGCGGGCTTTCAAAACGCCCATGAATCCGCCCAGGCCACCCTGCGGGTTTATCTGTACGAGGGCCTTGTTCTCGCCGCCGTCAAGATAAAGCTCCCTCATATAGTCCGCCGTCTGCGCGATCGCGTGATCGCCAAGGCGGCGACGGCGAAACTTCGTCAGGAAAAGCGCGGCGACGCGCTCGAGATCTCCGGCGGCTAAAGGCCGTACCGAGCCATGCTGGGATTCCAGCGCTGACGGCGCAGCCAGCTTTCCTGGGCCGGTCATGCTTCGAAAATCTCCGTTTAACCGGCATTCCTACAGAAACAAGAAATCCTGGACCCTAGCGCCTACCATATCCGATTTGCTTTTTTGTAAATATACGACGAATGTTGCTTCAAAAATCTGGCGTCGATCAACTTTATGAGAGCAACTACTAAAATATTCAATGTATAGAAAGAATCTTGAATAGCACATTATGCAGCAATATCCGCATAGCGTGAAGGCGGTTGCAACTGTCGAATTAGCTGACCCGGATCGCTCCGAAGACCATGCTGTGACTACGCCCGGCCGGGGCCGGGCACAGTCCTTTTCTCAGGCGACGAGGCCCTTGGTCAGTTCGAGCGCCTGACGCTCGAAGAGCCGCCGGTAGATGCCACCGTTGAGCCTGATCAGCTCGTCATGCGACCCTTCTTCGGCGATACGGCCTCGGTCGAAGACCAGCAGCCGGTCGAGCGCCCGCACCGTCGAGAGCCGGTGGGCGATGACAAGGGTGGTGCGCCCGACCATCAGCCGCTCCATCGCTCCCTGGATCAGCACTTCCGATTCCGAATCGAGGCTCGATGTCGCCTCGTCCAGGATCAGGATGCGCGCATCCGCCAGGAAGGCGCGCGCGATCGCCACACGCTGGCGCTCGCCGCCCGACAGTTTGACACCCCGCTCGCCGACCAGGGTTCCATAGCCCTTGGGCAGATTGGCGATGAAATCATGCGCGCTGGCGAGTTTCGCCGCATGCTCGATCTCGGCCTGGCTGGCGCCTGGCCTGGCATAGGCGATATTCTCGGCAAGCGAGCGGTGGAACAGGATCGGCTCCTGCTGGACGATGGCGATCTGGCTGCGCAGCGACGCCTGCTCGACTTGCGAGATGTCCTGCCCGTCGATCAGGATCCGCCCGGCGTTCACGTCATAAAGCCGCTGGATCAGTTTGACGAAGGTCGTCTTGCCGGAGCCCGAATGCCCGACGAGGCCGATGCGCTCGCCCGCCGCGATGTCGACCGAGAAATCACGGTAGAGCGGCAGAAGGTGATTGCCGTAGTGGAATGTCACCTTGTCGAAGGCGATATGCCCGTCGGTGATCCGGATCGGCCGAGCGCCGGGCCGGTCCTCGATGCCGAGCGGCTCGGACTGGAAGTCGACCAGTTCCTCCATGTCGTTGATCGAGCGCTGCAGGTTGCGGATATG
>RXJA01000456.1 GCA_003963455.1 Hyphomicrobiales bacterium | reverse complement strand
TTCGTCGACCGCTTCCTGCACACCTCCATGCGCTATCCCGGCAATTACGGCTTCGTGCCGCACACGCTGTCGGGCGACGGCGACCCGATCGACGTGCTGGTGTGCAACACGCGCGCGCTGGTGCCGGGCTGCGTCATCAATGTGCGGCCGATCGGCGTGCTGATCATGGAAGACAATGCCGGCCAGGACGAGAAGGTGATCGCCGTTCCCTCGCCCAAGCTGACGCTGCGCTATGAGAACGTCACCGAATACACGCACCTGCCGGAAATCACGCGTCAGCAGGTGCAGCACTTCTTCGAGCACTATAAGGATCTCGAGCCTGGCAAATGGGTCAAGATCGAGGGCTGGCACGATTCCAAATACGCCAAGAAGATGATCGTCGACGCAATCGCGCGGGCGAAAGCAGCCAAGTAGACTACCGCACGGCCTTCTCGCCGCCGGCGGCGGTTATCACCCCGACGATGATCAGCCCGGTCAGCACCAGCCGCACGCCGGCGCTGACCCCGAATGTGTTGAGCATGGTGAGCAGCAGCACCAGGAACAGGCCGGCGCCCCAGACGCCGGGCACGTTGGCCTTGCCGCCGGCGACCGACGTGCCGCCGATGACGACCACCGCGATCGAGGCGAGCAGATATTCGTTGCCGATATCGACATTGGCGCCGCGGAAATAGCCGGCGAGCAGCGCCCCGTCGATGCCGCCGAGCGCCCCGCACAGCGTGTAGGTGAGGAAGCGGACGCGGCCGACATTGACGCCGGCAAGCCAGGCGGCGCGGATGTTCTGGCCTATCGCCAGCACTGAACGTCCATAGATCATGCGCTGCAGCGCCAGGGCTGCGCCGACGGTGAAGACCACCGTCAGCATCGCCAGCACCGGAATTCCGAGAACCTGCCAGTTGGTGAAATCGGCGAAGCCCGGCGGCGGCTTGATCTGCAGGCCGCGGCCATAGCTGATGTCGACCGACTGGATGATGAAGCTCGCCGACAGCGTCGCGATGATCGGCGGGATGCGCAGCGCCCAGATCAGCAGATAGTTGATGGCGCCGATCGCGGCGCCGCAGGCGAGAGCGGCAAGCAGTCCGACGACGATCATCGAATCGCTGCCGCCCATCACCTTCATGGCGACCGCGCTGGCCAACCCGATATTGGCCGGCAGCGACAGGTCGACATTGCCCGGCCCCAGCGTGATGACGAACATCTGGCCGACGCCGACGATGACGGTGAAGACGGCAAGCGAGAGCGCCGCCGTGACCATGCCGCCGGCGCCGTAGCCGCCGGTGAAGGCGATCGTCGCCAGCCACACGACCAGTGCGCCGACGAACGACCAGATCCAGGGTTTTTCGAGCAGCATCCGCAGCGAGGCCATGGCTTACCGCTCCCTACGGCTGATCAGGACGCGGGCCGCCAGCACGATGATCAGGATGGCGCCGTTGGCGGCCACCTGCCAGTCGGGCGGGATGTGCATGAAGGTCAGGAGCGGTGAGGCGGCAAGCGCCAGCGTCAACGCACCGAGCACCGCGCCGATCGGCGACACGCGTCCGCCGACGAACTCGCCGCCGCCGAGAATGACGCCGGCGATCGAGAGCAGCGTGTATCCATTGCCGATATTGGCGTCGGCCGAGGTGGTGATGCCGATCAGCGCCATGCCGGAAAGCACGCCGAACAGGCCGGTCAGCGCGAACAGCGCGATCTTGGTCTTGAGCAGCGACCAGCCGGCGCGTCTCAGCGCCGCGGCGTTGCCGCCGGAACCGCGCAGGATGACGCCATAGGAGGTGCGCATCAGGCCGAAATGCACGATCGCCGCGATGATGAAAGCGGCCAGGATCGGGAACGGGACGTAAGACGGCTTGAACGACATGATCGCAAGCAGCCAGTCGGGCGCCTTGCCGCCGGGCTTGGGCAGGACGAGGACGGCAAGCCCCTGCCAGACGAAGCTCATGCCGAGCGTCACCACGATGGACGGCAGGTTGCGCAGATGGATCAGCGCGCCAAGCAAGGCATATGCGCCGATCGAGCCGAGCAGCACCAGAATGCCGACGAGCGGCGCGTCACGCAGCCATGTCGCGGTGACGCAGCCGACGAAGCCGACAAACGTACCGATCGAGAGATCCAGCTCGTTACCGGCGATGACGAACATCTGCGCGATCGTCGCCAGCGCGATCGGGATCGCCAGGTTGAGCATCAGGTTGAAGCCGAAATAGCTGATGGCGCGTGGATTGAGCCAGGCGATGGCGATCAGCACCAGAGCCAGCGATAAAGCCGGCAAAAGGCCGCGCAGCATGCGCGCCCGGGCGGCGCTGCCGCGCGGCGAGGATTTCGCAACAGTGCCGGGAGCGATCGCCGTCATCTCAGGCCGCATCGCCGAACGAGGACTGGATGATCTTTTCCTCCGTCAGCTCGTCGCGGCCGAGATTGGCGACGATCCTGCCGTTCTTGAAGACATAGACATGGTCGCAATTGTCGAGCTCTTCGGTTTCGGTCGTGTACCAGAGGAAGGTGCGGCCCTTGGCGGCCTCCTCGCGCACCAGGTCGTAGACTTCCAGCTTGGTGCCGATGTCGACGCCGCGCATCGGATCGTCCATCAGCACGATCTCGGCGTCGGAGCCGAGCGCGCGGGCAAACAGCGCCTTCTGCTGGTTGCCGCCCGACAGCGAGAAGATGTTGTTGTTCATGTTGGGCGTGCGGATGCCGATCTTCTGCTTCCAGAATTCGGCGAGCTCGGCCTCGCGCCGCGGCGAGATCAGCAGGCCGTTGCGCAGCCGGGCCAGCGAACGGATGCCGATATTCTGCGCGATCGACCATTGCGCGAAGATGCCGTCCGACTGGCGGTCGCCGGCAACCAGCGCCACCGGCGCCGTCACTTCGATGCCTGACCTGGCGCGGGCGGCCGCCGAGAAGATCGCCAGCAAAAGATCGGTCTGGCCGTGGCCGGCAAGCCCGGCGAGGCCGATGATATCGCCCGCGCGGGCGACAAGTTCCTTGCCGTCCTCTTGCCGGGCCGGGCGCGCGCGAACCCTGAGTGCGCCGGCCTCGGTTTTCCGGGTCTCGGCCGGAGCCTTCTGATGTCCTTCGGCGCCACCCATGGCGGCGACGAGCCTGTCGCGGTCGAAAGCACCGGCGGCATCGGCCGCGACCACCTTGCCGTCGCGCATCACCACGATGCGGTCGGCATTCTGCAGCACCTCGCCCAGCACATGCGAGATCAGGATGCAGCTTCCCCCCTGCTCGACGAAACGACGGACGAAGGAAAGCAGCTGCCCCGCCGTGTGCGCGTCGAGCGAGGAGGTCGGCTCGTCGAGGATGACCAGATGCAGCGGCTCGCGGGTCAGCGTGAAGGCGCGCGCCACCTCGACCATCTGCCGCCTGCCTATCGAAAGGTCGCCGGCGATGTCGTCCGCCGAAATGCCGTGATCCGGAAAGATCTCGTCAAGCTTGGCGCGGATGAGACCGGCGGCCCGGCGCCGCCAGCCCAGACCGGCGAGAGAGGGGTGATTGATGCGGGTGTTCTCGGCGATGCTGAGATTGGGGCAGAGCGACAATTCCTGGAAGACGCAGCGTATGCCGAGCTCAAGCGCGCGCGCCACGGTATAGCTCGTTTCCGCATTGCCGCGCACCGTGATCTGCCCGCCATCCGGCCGCAGCGTGCCCGCCACCATATGCATCAGCGTCGACTTGCCGGCGCCGTTATGGCCCACAAGCCCGACGCATTCGCCGGCGCCGACATGGAAGTCGACGCCGTTAAGCGCCCGAACGGCGCCGAAATGTTTTTCGGCGCCGTTCAGCCTGACGATGTCGGTGTTTGCCTTGAGCATGCTCAACGATATCCGGTCGGCGATGCCTGCGGCAACCGAGCAGCCATCACTTGATGTTGGCCTTGATCGCCGCGAGAGCCTCTTCCTGCGTGTATTCGTGGGTGGCGACGCCGCCTTCCTTGATCTTCGGCAGGGCGGCCTCGAAATCGTCCTGGGTGAAGGCGAGATAGGGCACCAGGAGGTCGTGCGGAATGTCCTTGCGTCCGTCGAGCACCTGCTGCGCCACCCAGAAGGCCAGCGTCGACACGCCGGGCGCGATCGAAGCCGACCAGGTCTTGTAGCCGTCCTTCTCCTTCTGCTCCTTCCACCACTTCAGCTCGTCCTGGCGGTTGCCCATGATGATGGTCGGGCGTGGCTTGCCTGCTGCGGCGAAGGCTTGCGCTGCGCCATAGCCGTCACCGCCCTGGTCGACGATCCCCACGACATCAGGCAGCGACGGCAGGATGGTCGCCACGGCCTTCTGCGCGGTCGTCTGGTCCCAGTCGCCGGTCACGGAGCCGACGATCTTGAACTCGGGATGGGCGGCCACGCCCTCGAGGATGCCGGCATGGATGGCGTCGTCGATCGAGGTGCCGGCGAGCCCGCGGATTTCGAGCAGATTGCCGCCCTTGGGCTGGAACTTGGCCATCTGCTCTACCTCCTGCTTGCCCATGTCCTTGAAGTCGACGACGACGCGGTAGGCACAGGGCTCGGTGACGATGCCGTCGAAGGAGACGACGACGATGCCGGCGTCGCAGGCCTGCTTGATGGCGCCATTCAGCGCGTCCGGCGAAGCGGCATTGATGACGATGGCGTCATAGCCCTGCAGGATCAGGTTCTGCACCTGGGCCGCCTGGGTCGGCACTTCCTTGTCGGCGGTGGTGAAGATGTCGGCGGCCGCGACCACCTTGTCCGCGACCGCCTTCTTGGTAACGATGCCGTAGCTGTCGAGCATCGCCTGGCGCCACGAATTGCCGGCATAATTGTTGGAGAAGGCGATCTTCTTGCCGCTGGTGTCGGCAAGCGCGGTGCCTGAGGCGAGCATCGCCGCGAATGCACCCAATACGAGCAGTTTCTTCATGTCGGTTCCTCCCGAGGTTGCTGGTCTAACGGATAGTCGTAACGCGTATTCCCTGTTTTTTATCTATTGTCAGACAAATTCAGACGAACCGCAAGCTGTCAACCGCAAAGCTTGATGGGCCACGATCAACTTGCGGTGCGGCGATTGAAAAGCCTCCGGCTGATGGTCTAGGAACGCGGCAGGAGAGAGAATTTGATGGCAGTGACGCCGACCCTTGCTCAGGGCGCCCCGGGAATAGAAGCGCGCTGGACGTCGAGCGCCAAGAGCGGCGTCGGCACCGCGCTTTCGGCCAGAAGCCCGCTCTGGTTCACCATCAGCCACGGCATCCTGAACGAAATCTACTATCCGCGCCTCGACAGCGCCTGCACGCGCGACATGGGGCTGATCGTCACCGGCCCCGGCGGTTATTTTTCCGAGGAGAAGCGCGATGCGGCCCACACCGTCGAGCCTTTCGAGGATGGGGTTCCCGGCTACAGGCTGACCAACATCGCTTCGGACGGCGCCTACAAGATCGAAAAGCGCATCGTTACGGATTCGAAACGACCTGTCCTGCTCCAGGAGACCAGTTTCGTTTCGCTCAAGGGCTCTGTCGCCGATTATCGTGTCTACGCGCTGCTTGCGCCGCATCTAGTCAACGCCGGCATGGGCAACAACGCTTGGATCGGCGAACACAAGGGGCAGCGCGTTCTCTTCGCCACCGGACGCGGCGTGTCGCTGGCGCTCGCCTCCTCCTTGCCCTGGGGCGCCTGCTCGGCCGGCTATGTCGGTTTTTCCGACGGCTGGCGGCAGTTGCACGACGGCGGCGCCCTCGATCCTTCCTGCCAGACGGCCGAGGACGGCAATGTCGCGCTGACCGGCGAGATCGGCTTTTCGGCCGGCAAGACAACCGCCTTGCTGGCGCTCGGCTTCGGCGCTTCGCCGCAGGAAGCGGCGGACCTCGCCTTGGCAAGCCTGAAACAGGGTTTCGAGCCGGCGGCGAGGACCTATGTCGAAAACTGGCGGAAATTCCAGGTGGGGCTCGAGCAACTCGACCGCCTCGCCGCCTCCGGTTTGAACGCCTACCGCGTCAGCACGGCGGTGCTGGCGACGCATCTGTCGGTCGCCAGGCCCGGCGCCGCCGTCGCCAGCCTGTCGATCCCCTGGGGCTTCAACAAGGGCGACGACGACCTCGGCGGCTATCACCTCGTCTGGCCGCGCGACCTGGTCGAGACGGCGGGCGGCTTCCTCGCCGCCGGCGACGGCAGGCAGGCGCTGCAGATCCTCGCCTATCTGCGCTCGATCCAGCAGCCCGACGGCCACTGGCCGCAGAACTGCTGGTCGGACGGCACCCCTTACTGGCCCGGCATCCAGATGGACGAATGCGCCTTTCCGCTGCTGCTTGCCGACGCCTTGCGCCGTGCCGGCCACCTGCCGCGCGCGAAGTTGGCCGGCTTCCTGGCCATGATCGAGAACGCGGCTGCCTATGTCGTGCGCAACGGCCCGGTCACCGGCGAGGACCGTTGGGAAGAGGATGCCGGCTACAGCCCGTTCACGCTGGCCGTGGAGATCGCGGCGCTGCTTGCCGCCGCCGACATGCTCGACATCCTCGGCAAAGATGAGCCGGCAAACTATTTGCGCCAGACCGCCGATTGCTGGAACGACCAGATCGAGCGCTGGACCTATGTCACCGGCACCGAGGCGAGCGCCAGGGCAGGCGTCGAAGGCTATTATGTCCGCATCGCCCCGCCCGACGATGGCGGCGCCGCATCGCCGAAGGACGGCTTCGTGCCGATCAAGAACCGGCCGCCGGCCGACACGGACGAGCCGGCGCAAGCCATCATCAGTCCCGACGCCCTGGCGCTGGTCCGTTTCGGGCTCAGGGCCGCGGACGATCCGCGCGTCCTGAACACCGTCAAGGCCATCGACGCCGAGCTGCGCCGCGACCTGCCGCAAGGGCCTCTCTGGTACCGCTATAGCGGCGACGGCTATGGCGAGCATGAGGACGGCGCGCCTTTCGACGGCACCGGCCAGGGACGGCCGTGGCCGCTGCTTGCCGGCGAGCGCGCCCATTACGAGCTGGCCGCCGGCCGCAAGGACATGGCGGCGCGACTGCTGGATACTCTCGAGCGCTCGGCCGGCGTGGGCGGTCTCCTGCCCGAACAGGCCTGGGATTGCCCCGACATGCCGGATCGCGAGCTGTGGCTGGGCAAACCATCCGGCAGCGCCATGCCCCTGGTCTGGGCACATGCCGAACACATCAAGCTGCTGCGCTCGTTGCGCGACGGCGCCGTCTTCGACCTGCCGCCGCAAGGTGTCGAGCGCTACGTCAAGGGCGGGACGGTATCGCCTTTCCGGATATGGCGCTTCAACAACAAGATCCGCTCCATCCCCGCCGGCAAGGCGCTGCGCGTCGAGCTTTCGGCGTCGGGCGTCGTCCACTGGAGCAGCGACAAATGGCTGACGGTCAGGGACAGCAAGACTGTCGAGAATGCGTTCGGCGTCCATCTGGTGGATCTGCCCGTTGACCGCCTGCCGCCGGGAACCGCCATCGTCTTCACTTTTTTCTGGCCGGAAGCGATGCATTGGGAGAATGTCGACTTCACCGTCGCCATCGAGCAGCCAAACGGCCAGTGAATTCTTCTTTCCTCAAGCAATCGGGATGAAACCATGCAGATCGGAATGATGGGGCTGGGCAGGATGGGCGCCAATATGGTGCGGCGCCTGCTGCGCGACGGCCATGAATGCGTCGTCTACGACATCAATTCGGCAAGCGTCGCCGGCATGGTCAAGGACGGCGCTGTCGGCGCCGCCTCGCTGGAGGAATTCGTCGGCAAGCTCGCCAAGCCGCGCTGCGCCTGGCTGATGCTGCCGGCCGCGATCACCGGCAGGATCGTCGACCAGGTGGCCGCGCTGATGGAGCCGGGCGACATCATCATCGACGGCGGCAATTCCTACTATCACGACGCCGTCGACCAGGCGGCCAAGCTGGCGGTGAAGGGCATCAACTTCGTCGATGTCGGCACCAGCGGCGGCGT
Source organism: Hyphomicrobiales bacterium (assembly GCA_003963455.1). Lineage (GTDB taxonomy): Bacteria > Pseudomonadota > Alphaproteobacteria > Rhizobiales > Rhizobiaceae > Mesorhizobium. The sequence continues at coordinate 1,236 of RXJA01000456.1, read as the reverse complement.
CTGGGGGCTGGAGCGCGGCTATTGCCTGATGATCGGCGGGCCCGACGAAGCGGTGAAGCACCTCGATTCGGTCTTCGCCACGCTGGCGCCGGGCGCCGATGCCGGCGCCAACCCGCCCAGGGACGCCGGCACGGCGCCTTTCGGCTATCTCCATTGCGGACCGAGCGGCGCCGGCCATTTCGTCAAGATGGTGCATAACGGCATCGAATACGGCGTCATGGCCGCCTATGCCGAGGGCATGAACATCCTGAAATCGGCCAATGCCGGCAAAAGGCAGCGCACCGCCGACGCCGAGACCAGCCCGCTCGAAAGCCCGCAATATTACCAGTTCGATATCGACCTGCCCCAGGTCGCCGAAGTCTGGCGGCACGGCAGCGTCATCGGTTCGTGGCTGCTCGATCTCACCGCCGGCGCGTTGAAGAGCGATCCGGCGCTGGCCCAGTTCGGCGGCCGCGTCTCCGACTCCGGCGAGGGACGCTGGACGCTGAAGGCAGCGATCGATACCGGCGTGCCTGCCCCGGTGCTGTCCTCGGCGCTGTTCGACCGCTTCGCCTCGCAGGGCGAATCGCAATTCGCCGACAAGCTCCTGTCCGCCATGCGCTATGCCTTCGGCGGTCATGTCGAAAAGCCCAAGACAGGCGCGTGAGGGGAGAGGCGGCATGAGCCAGCAAAGATCCGACACGCTGGTGCTCTTCGGAGCGACCGGCGACCTTGCGCATAAGAAGATATTTCCGGCGCTCTACCACATGGTCGCCAAGGGAACGCTGGCCGAGCCGGTCATCGGCGTCGCCTTCGATCCTTGGGACCTGCCCAGACTGGTGGACCGGGCCCGCGACGGCATCGTCACAGCGCTTGGCGGCATCGACGATACCGTCTTTGCCAGGCTCGCCTCGCTGCTGCGCTATGTCAGCGGCGACTACCGTGACGGCGCCACCTTCGACAAGCTGAGGACGGCGCTGGGCCCCGCGCAACACCCGCTGCACTACATGGCCGTGCCGCCAACGATGTTCGAGACCGTGGTGCAAGGGCTGGAGCAGTCCGGCACCGCGCGCGGCGCGCGGCTGATGATCGAAAAGCCCTTCGGCCACGACCTGCAGTCGGCGCGCTGGCTGAACCGAGTTCTGCATCTGGTGTTCGACGAGCAGTCGATCTTCCGCATCGACCACTATCTCGGCAAGGAAGCGATCCAGAACCTGCTCTATTTCCGCTTCGCCAACTCTTTCCTCGAACCGATCT
>RXJA01000017.1 GCA_003963455.1 Hyphomicrobiales bacterium | reverse complement strand
CTGTTCAAGGCGCCGACCAAATACGCCCCGCACATCAACCTGCCGGCGGCGCGCGCGCGCGCCAATGTGGTGCTGTCCAACCTTGTCGACGCCGGCTTCATGACCGAGGGCCAGGTGCTGCAGGCGCGGCTGCATCCGGCCGACGTCGTCGACCGCGGCGAGCAGAAGAGCCCGGACTATTTCCTCGACTGGGCCTTCGACGAGGTCAAGAAGATCGCCAAGCCCGGCCAGCATTCGTTGGTTGCCCACACGACTTTCGACGCCAACATCCAGAAGGCCGCGGAAGAGTCGATGGAGTTCCACCTGCGCCAGTTCGGCAAGGAATACAACGTCACCGAGGGCGCGGTGGTGGTGATCGAGACCAACGGGGCGGTGCGCGCCATCGTCGGCGGGCGCGACTATGGCGCCAGCCAGTTCAACCGCGCCACCAAGGCGTTGCGCCAGACCGGCTCATCCTTCAAGCCCTACGTTTACGCGACCGCGATGGAACATGGTTTCACGCCGGATTCGGTGGTTTCCGGGGGGCCGGTCAGCTGGGGCAGCTGGTCGCCGCACAACTACAGCGGCGGATCGGCTGGCAACGTCACGCTGCTGACCGCGATCGCCAAATCGATCAACACCGTGCCGGTGCGGCTTGCCAAGGATTATCTCGGCATTCCCCCGATCAAGGCGATGGCTGAATCGATGGGCGTGGAATCGCCGCTGGAATCGCACAAGACCATGGTGCTCGGCACGTCCGGCATGACGGTGATGGACCAGGCGACGGGTTACAGCGTCTTTGCGCAGAACGGCTTCGTCGGCTCAAGGCACGGCATCACCCAGCTCGTCACCCGTACCGGCGAAGTGGTCTACGACTGGACCAAGGATGCCCAGCCGCCGCATCGGGTGCTGTCGGAGAAGGCGCTGAAATACATGAACACGATGCTGGCCGCGGTGCCGGTTATCGGCACGGCAAGGCGCGCCCAGCTTCCCAATATCGTCGTTGCCGGCAAGACCGGCACCACGCAATCCTATCGCGATGCCTGGTTCGTCGGCTTCACAGGCAACTACACGGCCGCCGTCTGGCTCGGCAATGACGACTTCACGCCGACCAACAAGATGACCGGCGGCTCGCTGCCGGCGATGGTCTGGCAGCGGCTGATGGTCTATGCGCACCAGAACATCGACCTGAAGCCGATCCCCGGTCTCGATCATCCATTCGTCGATCCGGAGGTCGCGGCCAAGGCCGAGGAAGCGGCGAAGAAGGAAGCCGACGCCGCGGCGGCGCAGGCCGAGGCAGAACGCCCGCCGGTGCTTTCCAGCCGTACCACCCAGATGCTGAGGGAAATGACCAAGGCGTTCCAGGCCGCGCCCGTGCTCGAGGCACCGGCCCTGCCCGAGACGCTTTCGGCACTTTAGGGCATGATCCCGAACCGAAGGTCAGCGAAAGCAAAAAGTGGGAACCGGTTTTCGGATAAGATCATGCTCCAAAAAATTGGATCAGGACGACGTTTCAGCGAAACGTCGTCCTGATCCAGCCACCCTCGCGTGAAGCCGGCTTGCCACGGCACCCCGCGCCGCGATATCCCGGGCAACTTCCTCTGTTTGCGGCTCTCATGCTCAAGAACGCCATCCTGACGCTGCTTTCGCTTGCCATCGCCATCGGGCTTGGCGGCTACAGCGTCTGGTACGCGCTCAACGCGCAGGACGGTGTCGGCGCGATCCGCATCGGCCAATGGACCGCCTTCCCCGAAGTCGGAACTTTAGCCGCCGACCCCTACTCCAAGGCACGCGTGGCGCGCGAAGGCGTGCTGGCGCTCGGCCAGGCCGAGGGGCTTGCCTTCGTCGCCGAGCGCGACGATGCAGGCGAGCCGCTGAAGCGCGAATGCGCCTACACGATCGAAGGCGGTTATCCGACCGCCCGGTTCTGGACGCTCTATGCCGCCGACCAGTCGCTTGGGGTGATCGACACCGGCAAGCCGAGGCAGTCGGCGCTGCAGTCCTACGAAGTGCTGCGCCAGCCAGACAACTCCGTCGTCATTTCCGTTGGCAGTCGTCCGGCTCCAGGCAACTGGCTGCTCACCGGCGGCTCCGGCAGGATGTATTTCGTGCTGACCTTCTACGACACGCCGATCGCCTCGAGCACCGGCCTTTCCGACGTGACGCTGCCGCGCATCCTGAAGGCGGGCTGCAATGCGTAGCCTGCTGCACGCCCTGATCCTCGGCCTGCTCGGCGCGGGCATCGTGCATATCGTGGTGCTGTTCCTGGTGCCGGAATTCTCCGAACGCGATGCCTGGTCGCGGCTGGCGATGGCATCCGACCTCTACAAGATGACGCGGCTGGATGCCGAAGCCGGCGGCGCGCCGGTGGTGAAATCGGTCGATCCGTTGTTTTATGCCGCCGCCTGCCGCTTCGACCTCGCCGACGGGCTGGTGCGGATCAAGGCGCCGGGCGACGTGCCGTTCTGGTCGGCCTCGGTCTACGACCGCAATGGCCACAACATCTATTCCTTCAACGATCACAACGCCAATGACGAAAAGCTCGACGCGGTGGTGCTGACGCCGGCGCAGATGATCGATGTGCGGCGCGACCTTCCGGAGGATCTGCAAGGCGCGATCTTCGTCGAGGCGCCGATCGAGGAAGGCATCTTCGTCGTCCGTGCCTTCGTGCCGGACGAGAGCTGGAAGCCGATCGTGTCACGCTTCCTCGAGCAGAGCGCCTGCGAATTGCAGGACTACTGAGAAACGGCGCGATCAGTGATGCGGCTTGGCAGGTGGCGGGGAGCCCGGTCTGTCGGGACCGCTGTCGCCTGGCCGCGTCTCGCTGGCCTGCGGGTGCAATTCATAGCGGACGCCGGGGAAAATGATGACCGCCGCCGCCGTATTGGTGTCGTGACTTGCTCGATTTACAGATGCCGCACGCGGCACAAAAGACAGGACCATGCCCATGGTTCGCGCATTCCTCTCGGTTTTCCCGGAGCACAACGCAACGCCTCCAAAGTTGATTAAGAGGCGTAGAGGGTTAACGGAGCGCTAACGGATCGCGGCTAATTTGATGTTTGTTTTCCCGAAGATGCGAAACCGGCCCGGCCGGATTGCGCGGGTTCGGGATTGTGTCGAGTGTCGGGCGTATCCTCCGTGTCATCTTCGGATTTCAGGCAAATCGCTATCCGGACCGAGGCGGGAAGGGCTGAAAGGCTGTTCCGCGCCGCCGTGTCGGCCTTCTGCTCGCTGACGCGCCCCTCGCGCCGCGAGATCGCGCAACTCGAGGACCTGACGCTGCCGCTGTTCGACGAGGTCTCGGTCGAGTCGCGCCGCTATGTCGCCGCCGCCCTTTCCGAATGCGAATATGCGCCGCCCGCATTGGTGCGGCGGCTGGCCGAGGAGCCGGTCGAGATCGCGGCGCCCCTGCTCACCCGCTCCAACGCGCTGAGCGACATCGACCTCATCGCGCTGATCGGCCGGCACGGGCTGCCGCATGCGCGCGCCATCGCGCGCCGCAAGGAACTAAACCCGACCATCGCCGACCTGATCCGCGCGCTGGAAAGACCGACGCTGGTCAAGGTGCGGCCGCCAGAGACGGTCACCAGGCTTGCGCCGAAACCGGAGCCCATGGCCAAGGCGGAGGCCGACCGGCCCGCGCCCGGCGAAGCAACGGAGAACGCGCGGCGCCGCCTGCGTTCGATGATGCGCCCGGCCGACGAAAGCGCCGACGTCAACACCTTCCTCGGCCAGCCGGCCTATGCGAGGTTGCGCGAGATGGCCCTGACCGGCAACGCGGCCTTCTTCCAGACCGCCCTTGCCGACGCGTTGGAGATCGACTTCGCGACGGCCCGCTCGGTGACGGGCCAGTCAAGCTACACCGCATTGCTTGCGGCGCTGCGGGCCCTCGACCTCAGCGAGGACAGGGCCTTCCTGATCACGGTCGCGGTCTATCCAAACGAGTTCCCGCATCCGCAGGCGATCCGCCTGTTCCTCGACCGCTATCGGCTTCTGCACCGGGAGGCCGCGCTCGACAAGGTCCGCGCCTGGAAGGCCGAGACCCTTTCGCGGGCGATCCGCGGCAATGGTCCCGACGCGGTGGCTATCGAGAGCCGCGAAGCCTCGAACAGCGAAGAGGCAAGCGCCGGCCTCAAGGCGTCCTGACGCGGTCAATCCGCCTTCACGGAAAGAAGCTCCTCCACCGGAACAGTCCCGCCCTCGATCTCGACCACCCAGATGTCGGGATCGAATTTCTTCTCCCGCTCCAGCCGCGCATCGAAGGCCGATCCATCGTCGCCGGCATCGAGCAAGGTGAAGAAACGCTCGTCCGGTTTGGCCGAATCGTAGCTCGTCTGCGGTGCCGGCCCATAGAGGGCCACCTCACCCATCCGTCCGCGCGACAGCACGAACACGGCGCCCGCCTCGGTCGCGCCGCGCTTGACCACGGCGGCAAAGCCGCCGGCGCCGAAGACGCGGCGCACAAGGGCCGAAACCCAGAGATCGGTGGTTACACGCATGAGAAGGTTCCGGGCGACATGCGCGGTCCCTTACAGCATCGGCAACGAAACCGGAATGGCCGGAGACGGCTTCAGTTCGTCAGGCCGATCTCGCGCATCTTGACGTAGACGGCCTCGTCCGGCTCGCCGGTCTCGGGCAGGCCGAACAGGGCCTGGAATTCCTTGATCGCGGCCTTGGTGCGGGCGCCGACCTTGCCGTCGAGCTGCATGTCATTGTTGCCGAAAGCCTTGAGGCCAGCCTGAATCCTGACGATGCGGGCGTCGGGAGACAATGTGGGGTCGCTGGCCGGCGCCGAGACCGGAATGACCGACGGCTTGGCCGACGGCGTTGCGGCTACCGCGTCGGCCGGGCGCGGCGCCGGACGCGGGATGGCCGCCGTCGTCTGGCGGGCGCCAAGCTGGTCGAGCAGCGCCGTGTCGATCTCGCCCGAGGCCGGCAGCCCGACTTTCAGCTGATAGGCCTGGATGGCCTTGCGGGTCGCCGGCCCCGTGAGACCATCGACCGTGCCGTCATAGAAGTTGAGGTCCTTCAGAATGCCCTGCACCTGCTGGACGACCGGATCCGGCTTGGGTGCCGGCTGCGCCGGCGCCTGGCGCACGATATTGATCGTGGTTTCCGGCTGGTCGGAGACGGTATGCGGGAAATTCTCGATGCTGCGGGTAGCGAAGAAAGCGCCGGTATGCGGGAACGGCTGATACCAGAGCGCGTTGGCGGACACATAGAACAGCGTCACCAGGAAAGCGGTCGAACCGCCGACCAGAACCGGATTGCTCGCGATCAGTTGACCGACCGCAACCGCGCCCTCCGCAAGGACACCTCGCTCGGGTTCGACCACCTTAGGCCGTTTTGCGGAGCGAGCCATTTCTCTCCCCATCTGCATCCCCCCTCGGCTTGGCCGCCGGCATGGCGAGCACGCCGGAAGGCGCGCCGGAACGCCGCTTCGGCCCGTTCACCGGCAAGCTTATCGTCACCGTGGTGCCCTTACCGGGCGCGCTCTCGATCGACATCGTGCCCTCGTGCAGCGCCACCAGGCCCTTGACCAACGACAGGCCGAGCCCGGTTCCCTCGAAACGGCGGGTATAGTCGTTCTGGATCTGCATGAACGGCTTGCCGAGATTGGCCATATCCTCCTCGGCGATGCCGATGCCGGTGTCGCTCACCCAGAAGTGCAGCCGCGAGCCGACGCGCTTGGCGCCGATCACGACGCTGCCGCCATCGGGCGTGAACTTGATGGCGTTCGAAGCGAGATTGATCAGGATCTGCTGCACCGCGCGGCGATCGGCATTGATCTCGCCGGCGTCCGGCGCGATCTGCGTGGCAAGGACTATGCTCTTGGCATCAGCCAGCGGCCGCATCATCGAGCGGCACATGTCGACGGCCTCGACGAAGCGGAACTGTTCCAACTCGGTCGCATAGGCGCCCGCTTCGATGCGCGAGACATCGAGGATCGAGGTGACGACGGACAGAAGATGCTGGCCGGACTCCCTGACCAGGGCGACATATTCCTTCTGGCGCGGATCCTTGAAGGGGCCGAACATCTCATGCAGCAGCATGTCGGAAAAGCCGATGATGGCGTTCAGCGGCGTGCGCAGCTCGTGGCTGACGACCGCCAGGAAGCGGCCCTTGGCCACTTCGGCCGCCGCGGCGGCCTCCCTGGCTTGCGCGAGTTCCTCGCGCAGCGCCGCGACATCGTCATTTTCGCGCAGGACCACGGTGAAGACGTCGCGGTCTGCCTCGCCGGCCAGCAGATCGAGGCTGAACGGACGGAAATTGTCGGCCGCGCCGGCACCCTCGCGCGGCAAGCGGATGCGCAGCTCGAGCTTGCGCTTCGGCGCCCCTTCGCGCATGTCGGCCAATGTAGTGAGATAGGCGACGCGGTCGGAAAGATGGACGCGGTCGAAGAGGCCGGTTCCGAGCAGGAGTTCCGGTGCCAGTTTCAGGATCGAACGCGCCCTGGCGGAAGCGTCGAGCACTTCACCCTGGCGCCCGATACGCAGCACGACGGCGTCGATGACGTCCTCGAGACGGTCGCCGGTGGGCTCGTCCGTCGGCAAGCTGGCCGGGTTGGCGAAATCGGCGGCGCGTGGCAACAGCGTCAGCGCCCAGGCGAGCGGCAAGAGCCAGTGCCAGGTGGCGATTTCGCCGGACGGCAGGAGCAGGCCGGCAAAGGGCTGCAGCGCGATGGCGGCAGCCGCCGTCAGGGCGCCCGACAACGCAGCGCGCCGCGATCCCGATACCCACCAGGTTTCGACCGGCAATGCGAGGCCAAGCAGCGCGACCGGCGAGGCCAGTCCGCCCGCGGCGGCAAGAGCGCCGGCAAGCGCAAGGCCACCCAGCACGACCGCCATGCGGCCGGCGAGCGCCATGTGGCCGGTGGCGGCGACCAGAAGCGCCGCGAACCAGCACAGGCCGAAAGCGGCGAAGATGGCAGCCACCGTGACGGCCGCGCCGAGGCTGGAGGTGACCAGCGTTACCGCGGCGCCCGCGGCAAGAAAGGGCGCGGCCAGCATGACCCCGATGAAGCGGCGCTGGCGCAAGCGTTCCGCCTCACCCGTCACGGTCGGGTGAACCATGCGTTCGCAGCCGGCGGCAACCGCGCCAGGCAATTGAACGTATCTGGCTGAAATCGAACTCAACGCACGCGTACCCGGTGGTAAAAAAACGCCCTGCCTGGCAGGTGACTCATCAATTGGCTTGAAACTCGCATCCAGCGTTTAAGGAATGGATAAGGCTAATGCAGGCGGCGACCCGCCCGGGGCAAATATTGTGATGCCGGCCCCGCAAAGCACGCCGAGTTGCCGCCATGGTAAACGGCGCGTTAGCCACGAGGCCTGTGCCAAAACGGACCGAAATCCGACCCGGCTAACGGGTGCCAGGAATAAAGTCTTTTAACAACAACGAGATATATGGTTATCATAAAGTTAATGAAGTCCGTGAGATACGACACAAGTCCGTTTCAAAACCAATTCCTTTCGAATTTGCCTAAAATTTGAGGAAAATTCGCGGCTTCGATGCAAGCCGTCCTTTGCGTGACCGTGCCATTATCGTGCCCATAAAAGAGGTCATGCCGATGGATGCATGATCCGTCACGGATGGACGCGGTCCATCCCGGATGAGAGGCAAGTAAGATGGGCTTTCTGATCAGGATGGCTTTCTGGTTCTCGCTGGTGCTGCTGGCGCTGCCGCTCGGCGTTGGCCCGGGCGAAGACGGGCAGCAGAGCGTCGGGCCGATCCAGGCGCTGTTTGCGGCGCGCGAGGCGGTGGGCGACATTGCGGGGCTGTGCGAGCGCAAGCCCGATGTCTGCGAAACCGGCAAGTCGGCCATGTACACCATCAGCGTCCGCGCCAAGGAAACAGCCAAGATCGCCGCGGCCATGATCGACGACCAGCAGTCCGGGCAGGCAGACGCGCCCGTGACGAAGGTCGCGGATGACGGCTCCGTCACGACCACAGGCAGCGTAGCCGAGGACATCGTGCTGCCCGCCACGGTCAACATTCCGGTGATGTTGACCGCCAAGAACTGAGATCTTCTTCAGCCGTTCGCTCGGCTCTTTGGTTTCCACGCAATTCCGGACGGATGGCTACGGCGAAGTCGCCGAGCCTAAACCGCTACGCACTTTTCCTGGAATTGCTCTAACGCCGCGGGCCCGTCCGACCTCTCGACGCCCGCGGCGTCTTTCTTTTTCCGTGACGCGGCGGTGCCGGGCCACTATATGCGGGACAATGACCACCCCGATCCAGACGATCCGCGACGACTTTTCCCTGCTCGACGAGTGGGAGGACCGGTATCGCTACGTGATCGAGCTCGGCGAAGGCCTGCCGCCTTTTCCGGAGGCGGAGCGCACGGCCGCGAACAAGGTGCCCGGCTGCGTCAGCCAGGTATGGCTCACCACCGAGCAGGGAGCAGGCGCCGATCCGGTGATCAGCTTCCAGGGCGATTCGGACGCACATATCGTGCGCGGCCTGGTCGCCATCATGCTGGCCTTGTTTTCAGGCCGGCGGGCAAGCGAAATCCAGAACACGGATGCGGAAGCGACCTTGAAGGAACTCGGCCTCGACGAACATCTGTCGCCGCAGCGCGCCAATGGGCTGCGCTCGATGGTCAAGCGCATCAAGCGCGACGCGGAAGCCGCGTTGAAGCAGACGGCCTGATCCGAGCCGACGTTTCTTTGTTCTGACGCAATTCCGGACGGACGGCTACGGCGAAGTCGCCGGGCCTGAACGCTACGCACTTTTCCTGGAATTGCTCCGAAAGCAAAACGGCGCCGCAAGGGCGCCGTCGAATTGCCTGTGAAACCGAGACCGATCAGCGGCCCTTGCGCTTGCGGCCCAGGCCCATCTTCTTGGCGAGCTGCGAACGGGCAGCCGCATAATTGGGAGCGACCATCGGATAGTTGGCGTCCAGGCCCCACTTCTCGCGGTACTCTTCCGGCGTGAGATTATAGTGGGTCATCAGGTGCCGCTTCAGCGACTTGAACTTCTTGCCGTCCTCGAGACAGACGATGTAGTCGTCATGGACGGAGCGCTTCGGATTGACGGCCGGCTTCTGCTTCTCGGCCGACGGCTGCTCGGGCGACCCACCGACGCGGCCCAACGCGGCGTGGACGTCGGCGATAAGGTTCGGCAGTTCCCCAACCGGCACCGGATTGTTGCTGACATAGGCGGCGACGACATCGGCGGTCAGCTCGATCAGCGCATCACCGTTTTTCGAAGGTGTTTCGACGATTTCCATAGTGCTAAGGCCC